>CANGSN010000031.1 GCA_947455805.1 Planctomycetota bacterium | reverse complement strand
GACGCGGTCGTGGTCGAGGTCAACTGGACCGGGCCGGGCAAGATGCGCATCGGGCCGTTGCCCGAGGACTGCAGCAAGGGCGAGATCGAGGTGTCGCTGCCGGGCCTGCGCGATCCGAACGGCGCGCCGCTCGCCGTGCCGCCGTTCTCGGTCAAGCTGTAGCCGCGCGCGCCGCCGCGGCGCTCACTTGTCCTTCGCCATCTTCTCGACGTAGGCCCACCAGTCGGTGTCGAACTTCGCCCAGTCGACGCCGGCGAACGCCTTGTCGAGCGCCTGCTTGCTGGTGCCCTCGCCGGCGCGCAGCGCGTCGAACAGCGTCTGGAAGATCTTCTGGTTGGCCGGCGGTCCCTTGCGCAGGAAGTGCACCAGCGCCCAGCCCTGCGCGTAGCGCTGCTGGGCGAAGCGGTAGAAGTCCGAGCGCGGGCCGTAGACGAAGTCCTTCAGCTTCGGGATCGCCTTCTTGCTGCGGATCAGCGTCGCCACGTGGTCCGGGCGCGGTTGGCCGCCGGTGAACTTCTGGCCGTCCTTCTTCGCCGTCTCCCAGAACTCGGCCATGCCTTCGTTGAGCCACACCGGCGGATCGATCATCACGCGATCGAGGAACTGGTGGAACCCTTCGTGGCGGACCGTGCGCACCATGTCCTCGCGCTTGGGCACGTTCCAGATCAGCAGCTGCTTCAGCACCGGCGAGTAGAGGCCGGCGCTGTGCGGCACCGCCTGGCCGAGGATCTGGCTGTTGTACTCCTGGTAGCCGGCCTCGCCGGAGAACAGGAAGACGTGGAACTTCGGCGCGCCCGGTTGCTCCGCGACCTCGGCGAACTGCGTGCGCAGGCTCGCATACGACTCCTCGAGCACCGCGATCGCCTCCTCGCAGATGCGCTTGTCGATGTCGGAGTGCACTTCGTAGTGCGACGACGTGGCGACGAAGTGGCGCGGCCACGCCGGGCCGCGGCGGCGCATCGCCAGCATGCGGTCGAGGTCGAACACCTCCGACCACATGCCGTGCTGCGTCTTCGCCGTGCGCACGATGCGTTCCGCCCCACGCACGTCGCTCTTGCGCAGCAGGGCCACGAACAGCGCCTGCAGCGCGTCGTCGCTGCCCGGATCGTCGGCCAGCGCCTTCTGCAGCAGCGGCAGCGCCTCGCTCGGCCGGCGCAGGTCGTTCAGCACCTCCGCCATCAGCACGCGCATGTAGGTGTGCTCGCCGAGCTCCTTCATCGCCTGCTCGGCGAACGGCAGCGCCTTCTCGGCGTCGCCGGTGCGCTGCAGCAGCAGCGCGCGCACGTAGGCGAGGTCGGCCGGCACGAAGTCCGTGTCGGTCAGCTTGTCGGCCTTCTCGGCGGCGTCCTTGACGTTGCCGCCCTCGATCCACGACAGCACTTCCTCGGCGTCCGGCGACTTCGCGCGCTCCTTGGTGAAGTCGTGCTTCATCGGCACCTTGTCCGCCGCCATCTCGACGAACAGCCACGCCGGCAGCATCTTCTCCTTGTCGTAGGCGTCGTTGAACGCCTCGCGCTGCTTGTTCAGTTCCTCGTCGACGAGGTTCTGGAACCACGACGGCTCCATCTGGCCCTCGAGCACGATGTCCTCGTAGTTGCCGTTGACGAGGCCCATGTAGATGCCGTCGGCGGCGTCGCGCTTGTGCTTCCAGACCGACTTGTCGTCGCACAGCACCTCGATGCCGGCCTTGTCGACCTTCAGCTTCGCGCGGTAGGGCTGCCCGGCGCGCCAGATCGGCGTGTCCTTCTTCTCGATCGGCGTCTCCTTCTCGCCGCTCTGCCGGAACAGGCGCGGCTTGACGTCGTCGGCGCCGAACTCGGCGCGGTAGTAGCCCTGGCCGCCGAGGTCCCAGAAGAAGCCGAGCGTGCTCTCCGGGTAGGCCTTGCCGCTGATCGTCACCGTGTAGGCGCCGCGCCACGTCAGCGGGTGCAGCAGCAGGTTGTCGCGGATCTCGCGCCAGTCCTCCAAGGTGTCGGCGGTGTAGAGGATCTTGACCTGCCCGGTCGCGGCGTCGTGCTTCTCGAGCTTGCCGCTGAGCAGCGTCTCCGGCTTCGGCACCTGCACGTCGGCCCAGAACACGCACTGCTGGTGGTCGGCGACGATCGACTGGCGATCCGCGATCGCGTACGGCTTGCCTTCGTTGCTCTTCAGCAGCGTCTCGAGCGCCGCGCGCGCCGCCTGCCAGCGGCTCTGCAGCATCAGCGCGCGCACGCCTTCGTAGCCTTGGTCCCAGGCGTCCTCGCTCTGGGCGGTGGTGTGGGCGAGCAGCAACAGGGTCGAGAGCAGCAGCGGGGCCGGGCGTCGCATCGGTCTCCTTCGGGGTCGTGGGTCGCGGACTTTCCGAGGCGGTGCCGGACCGGTCAAGGCGGGTCAGGCGACGGACCGTGTCGATTCCTTGCACCCTTCCGGCCAGGCAGGGGATTGTGGACGCAACCAACGCCATGGCTCCGATCCCCCGTTCGTCGTCGTCGCGCTGGCTGCTCGCCGCGGCCGCGCTGTTCCTTGCCGTCGCACCCGCTGCTGCGCAGTCGCTGACCGGCGACTGGTCGGGCCACATCGCACTGCCCGGCCAGGAACTCGGCGTCGTCGTCCACCTGGTCGACGAAGCGGCCGGCCTGCGCGGCACCATCGACATCCCGGCGCAGGACGCCGAGGCGCTGCCGCTGCAGGCATTCCGCCGCGACGGCCAGAAGCTCGAGTTCGCCATCGCCGGGGTGCCGGGCGCACCGACGTTCCGCGGCGAGATCACCGCCGACGCCATCGCCGGCACCTTCACGCAGGGCGGCCAGACGTTTCCGTTCACGCTGGCGCGCGCCGCCGCCGCGGCGGCGAAGCAGCAGCAGGCGCTGGCGGACGTCGGGACGTGGCTCGACCCGACGCGCGCGATGTTCGATGTGCCCGGTTGCGCCGCGATCGTGGTGAAGGGCAACGACGTCGTCGCCACGTTCGCCAGCGGCCAGCGCGACGTCGACGCCAAGGAGGCCGTCGGTCCCGACACGCTGTTCGCGATCGGCAGCAGCACGAAGGCGTTCACCACCGCGTTGCTGGCGATGCTCGTCGACGACGGCAAGCTCGACTGGGACCAGCCGGTGCGCCGCTGGCTGCCGGAGTTCGCGCTGGCCGACGCGGTGGTCGGCGAACGGCTGACGCCGCGCGACCTCGTCACGCACCGCAGCGGCATGCCGCGGCACGACCTCGTCTGGTACGGCGCCACGTTCGATCGCGGCGAGATGGTCTCGCGGCTGCGGCACCTGCCGCTCAATCGCTACCTGCGCACCGACTTCCAATACAACAACCTGATGTACCTGACCGCCGGCCACCTCGCCGAGCGCGTCGGCGGGGCGCCGTGGGAGGACCAGGTGCGCGCGCGCATCCTGCAGCCGCTGGGCATGGCGCGCACCAACTTCGCCGTGTCGGCGATGCAGCGCGATGCCGACCACGCGCGCGCCTACCGCAAGACCGACGGCGCGGTGAAGGCGATCCCGTACCGCGACATCGCGTCGATCGGCCCGGCCGGCTCGATCAACTCGAGCGTGCGCGAGATGGCGGCGTGGGTGTCGCTGCAGCTGCAGCACGGGCGCTTCGGCGAACGCAAGCTGCTGTCGCCGTCGACCGCGGACGACCTGCACGTCGTGCGCATGGCGGACGGATCGCCGTCGCGCGGCGACGACGGCGACGTGGTCGACGTCGGTTACGCGCTCGGCTGGTTCGTCGACGTCTACCGCGGCCACCGTCGCGTGCACCACGGCGGCAACATCGACGGCTTCTCGGCCCTGGTGGCGCTGCTGCCCGACGCTGGCTACGGCTTCGTCGTGCTGACCAACCTGGACGGCACGCCGCTGCCCGAGGTCGTCGTCCGCCAGCTCAGCGATCGGGTGCTCGGCCTCGAGCCACGCGACTTCCGTTCGCTGATGAAGCGCAAGCTCGACGCCGGCGCCGAGCAGGCGAAGAGCGGCGAGAAGGAGGCCGCGTCGCTGCGCCGCACCGGCACGCAGCCGTCGCGCGCGCTCGACGACTACGTCGGCAGCCACGAGCATCCGGGCTACGGCACGGTGCGCATCAACCGCGCCGGCGACGGCCTGCGCGTCGACCTGCACGGGCTCGCCTGCGACCTCGAGCACTGGCACCACGACGTGTTCGCCTGCAAGAAGGGTGGCGGCGAGGAGGCGATGGCGGGCACCAAGCTGCAGTTCCTGCTCGACTTCGATGGCGAGATCGAAGCCGTGCGCGCGGTGCTCGAGGCGAGCGTGCCGCCGATCGTGTTCCAGCGTGGGCCGGACCCGCGGCTGCGCGACGCGAAGTTCCTGGCGCAGCTCGCCGGCCAGTACGCACTCGACACCGCCATGGCGACCATCCTCCTGCAGGGCGAACGGCTCGTGCTGACGCTGCCGGGCCAGCGCCACGAACTGGAGCCGAGCCGCGGCCTACAGCTGCAGCTGCGCGGGCTGTCGGGCTACCGGGTGGAGTTCGTGCTCGACGACCAGGGCGCGCCGACGGGGCTGCGGGTGCACCAGCCCGAGGGCGTGTTCGCGGCCAAGAAGAAGTCCTGACCCGTCCAAGGCCGGCTCTGGCCGGCGGATTTCGGACGCCGACGGGAACTCGCGCGGCCCGGGAGGCACCCGGCGAGGCATGACCGCCATCCCCGAAGACGTCGCCGCCGCCGCCAGCAGCTGCCACCGCACCGACGAGGTCGCGGGGCTCGCCGGGGTCGTCGCCGACGACGTGCAGATCGCCATCTGGCCGCGCCCGGTCGATCCGGCGCTGCGCCACTTCGCCCGCACCGTGCTGGCCGCCGACGAACTCGAACAGGTGCTCGAGGCCGACGTCGAAGCCCTGGCGACGTTCGATCCGCTGCCGGCCGAGGCGCACGCCGCCGACCCGGCGGCCGCACGCGCGTTCGTCGCCGACGTGCGCTGGCTCGCGGGCATGTTCGCCGAGCTGACCGGCGCCAGCCGTCTCGGCGTCCGCCTCGTGCGCCTGCAGAAGCCGATGTGCCCGCGCTTCCACACCGACTTCGTCGGGCTGCGGCTGCTGACGACCTACTGCGGCGTCGGCACCGAGTGGCTCGAGCACGCGCACGTCGACCGCGACTTCCTCGGCCATCGTTCGATGGACGTGCCGGACGCGCGTTCGGGACTGCTGCGGCCGGGCGCCGTCGTGCAGCAGGTGCCGGAGTTCGCGGTGGCGCTGCTGAAGGGCGACGCGTGGCCCGGCAACCACGGGCGCGGCATCGTGCACCGTTCGCCGGCGACCCGCGGTGAGGCGCGCATCCTGCTCAGCCTCGACGTGCTCGGCCAGGCCGGCGGGCACCACGGCTTCGACACCAGCGGCGACGGCGTGCGCGCGCCGGACGACGACGACGACTGCTGCGGCGGTGCGTGCGGAGGTGGGCGATGAAGACGCGCACCAAGGCGAACTCGAAGTCGCCGAAGCAGCCGCCGGCTAAGCTGCCGGTGACGGTGCTGTCCGGGTTCCTCGGCGCCGGCAAGACGACGCTGCTCAACCACGTGCTGCACAACCGCGAGGGCCTGCGCGTCGCGGTGATCGTCAACGACATGAGCGAAGTGAACGTCGACGCGGCGCTGGTCGCCGGCAAGGGCGCACTGCGCCGCGTCGAGGAGAAGCTCGTCGAGATGAGCAATGGCTGCATCTGCTGCACGCTGCGCGAAGACCTGCTGGTCGAGGTCAAGAAGCTCGCGGCGGAAGGGCGCTTCGACTACCTGCTGATCGAGTCGACGGGCATCGGCGAGCCGATGCCGGTGGCGGAGACGTTCACGTTCACCGACGAGGACGGCAAGAGCCTCGGCGACGTGGCCAAGCTCGACACGATGGTCACCGTCGTCGACGCGGCGGCGTTCCCGCGCGATCTCGGCAGCGCGACCGAGCTGCGCGAACGCGGCATCGCGATCGGCGAGGACGACGATCGCACGATCGACGACCTGCTGGTCGAACAGGTCGAGTTCGCCGACGTGCTGGTGATCAACAAGACCGACCTCGTCGACGCCGGCCAGCTGGCGTCGCTGCAGGCGCTGTTGCGCAAGCTGAACCCGGGCGCCGAGCAGGTGCTGGCGCGCGAAGGCCAGGTGCCGCTGGGCAAGGTGCTCGGCACCGGCCGCTTCGACTTCGAACGCGCGGCGACGAGCCCCGGCTGGCTGGCGGAGCTGCGCGGCCAGGAGAGCAGCGAAGCCGACACGTTCGGCATCTCGAGCTTCGTCTACCGCGCGGCTCGGCCGTTCCACCCGGCGCGCTTCGACGAACTGCTGCGCAGCGACTGGCCGGGTGTCTTGCGCAGCAAGGGCTTCTTCTGGCTGGCGACGCGCCACGACATCGTCGGCGAGTGGCATCAGGCCGGCGGCTCGTGCCGCACGAGCCCGGCCGGCACGTGGTGGGCGGTGACCGAGCGCAGCGAGTGGCCGCCGGAAGCGGTGGCGCAGATCGAAGCGAACTGGCGCGAGCCCTACGGCGATCGCCGGCAGGAGCTCGTCGTCATCGGCCGCGACCTCGACCAGAAGGCGCTGTGCGCGCGGCTCGACGCGTGCCTGCTGACCGACGCGGAGATGCGAGGTGGGCCGGCGTCGTGGGCGGAGTTCGAGGATCCGTTCGGGCCGTGGGAGATGGCGGAGCAGGGCGAAGAGGATTGAGCCACCCGCTCGCCGTCGTCAGAGCCAGGGCTTCGCTGCCGGCTGCTGGCGGAACTCCGCCCACGGTTCGCCTTCGAGATGGCCTTTGAAGTCGTAGTCCCCCGACTTCTCCAGGGCTTCGATGGTCTTGACCACGGCCGGCCAGTCCTTGGCAGCGAGCAGGACATCGAGACTCTGGACCAGGATCTCGTTGCTGTCTGGCTCCAGGCCGTCGATTGGCTGGCCCTCACCCGCGAGAAGGAGCCGACGGAGTCGGAGCCGGCCGAAGGCAAGAACGTCTCGATACACGGTCGGGTGCGGCCGGAACGGCGACCTCCATGCTCGAGGTGAGGGCGAAGCCGGCGACCGAAGCGAGGAACGAGCGGCGGTTCATTGGGCGGGTATACGACGGCTGCGGGTTCGGGAAGGGACGAACCGTGCCCAGGCGGTCCGAGTCGGTCAGACCGCGTCCGTGCTCTCCGCTTCTTCGCCCAGCGGCTTCGCGGTGCCACAGGACCGGCAGGACGCTTCGAACGCGGCGATCTCCTTCTCCGTCTGCTCCTTGGTCTTGCCGTAGGCGGTCAGCAGCTTGCCCGCCAACGCGTCGCGCTTGCCCTGGATCGTGGTCAGGTCGTCGTCGGTGAGCTTGCCCCAGCGCTGCTCGAGCTGGCCGCGATACTCCTGCCACTTTCCTTGGATCTGTTCCCAGTTCATGTCGGTTCTCGCGTGAAGGAAGCATGGATCGCGGGTGCCCTCCGAACGCGCGGCCCGACACGACGGCCGAGGAGAACGCTGCGAGGGGAGAGCCCGCCGAGGACGGCCCCGGTGTTCCGGTCGCGATCCTCGAGCCCACGGTTAGGGCCGAGAGGTGAGCCGTGGCTGAATTGCGCGTGATCGCCGCTTCATTCCCGCCGCGGGTCGACCGACCGTCGCGGAGCGCGGCATCGTCGACGTGGCGCTGCGTCTGGCGCCGGAGTGGTGAGGAGCGTGCGGTCGCGCTCTCCGCTCACCAGCCGAACCACCACGGCATGCCGAACACGCACACCAGCAGCGTGACGGCGAACACCGGCAGGCCGGCGCGCAGCAGGTCGAACGGGCGATAGCCGCCCGGCTCGTAGACGAGCGTCATCGCCGACGACGCCATCGGCGTCAGGAACGCGCACGAGCACGACAGCGCGACCGCCATCGCCAGCGGCTCGGGCGGCACGTCGAGCGATTGTGCCAGCCGCAGCGCGACCGGCGCCATCAGCACCGCGGTCGCGTGGTTCGAGACGAAGCTGCTCATCGCCGTCGTGGTGACGAACAGCACCGCGAGCAGTGCGCGCGGGCCGAGGTGGCCCGTGGCGTCGTGCAGCGCGTCGACGGCGAGCGCCATGACGCCGGTGCGGTCGAGCGCCGCGGCCAACGGCAGCATGCCGGCGACCAGCACGATGCTGCTCCACGACAGGCCGGAGTAGACGTCGCCGAGCGGCACGCAGCGCAGCAGCACCATGGCGACGGCGGCGAGCAGCGCGCAGGTGACCGTCGGCAGCACGCCGCTCGCCGACAGCGCCACCATGCCCACCAGCACCAGCAGCGACGCCGGCAGGCGCGGCCGTTCGGGCGCTTGCGCCGCGAACTCGGCCGGCAGCGTCAGCAGCACGTAGTCGCGTGGTTCGCGCGACAGCTGGCGCAGCCGCGGCCACGGACCGAGCACCAGCAGCTGGTCGCCGGTGCGCAGCGGCACGCGCGAGAAGTCGGGCAGCGCCTGGCCGTCGCGGCGCACGCCGACGACGTCGAGGTGGTGGCGGGTGCGGAACGCCGACTGCGCGAGGTTCTTGCCGACCAGCGCCGAGTCGGGCGCCACCATGACGACGGCGACGCCCACGCCGGGATCGATGGTGCCCTGGCCGGTCGCCTCCTCGAGGCGGTCGAGGCCGAACGTGGCCGTGACGGCGTCGAGGTGTTCGTCGGTGCCGACGGCGACCAGCACGTCGCCGGCGATCAGCCGCAGCTCCGGCGACGGCTCGAGCACGATCGACTGGCCGAGCGTCTTGTTCGGCCGTTCGACGCCGACCAGGCGGATGCCGTGGCGGCCGCCGAGTTCGGCCTCGCGCGGCGTGCGGCCGACCAGGCTGGTCATCGTCGGCAGCCGCAGCCGCCGCAGGCCGCGCTGCGGCACGAAGCGCTGCCACAGTTCCGAGATGCGCGGGCGCGGCGGCACGCTGCTGTCGCGCTTGCGCGTCGGCAGCAGCCAGCGACTGCCGAACGCGAACAGCAGCAGCGTCGCCGCCAGCACGACGGCGCCGAACGGCGTGAAGTCGAAGAAGTGCAGGCCCGGCCGGCCCTGCGCGCGCAGTTCGCCGTGCACGACGAGGTTGGCGGTGGTGGCGATCAGCGTCAGCATGCCGCTGACCAGCGCCGCGCAGGCGAGCGGCAGCAGCAGGCGCGACGGCGGGAAGCCGCGGTCGTCGGCGATGCGCAGCGCGACCGGCACGAACAGCGCCACCACCGCGGTCGAGCTCATGACGCTGCCGATCGTCGCCGCCGACAGCATCAGCAGCGTGCGGATGCGGCCCTCGCGGCCGCGCGACCAGCGCAGGATCGTCTCGCCGCAGCCGCCGGCGAAGCCGGTGCGCGACAACGCTTCGCCGACGACGAGCAAGGCACCGAGCGTGACCACGACCGTGCTGCCGAAGCCGCTGACCGCCTGCGCCGGCGTGGCGATGCCGCTGACCATCAGCGCCACGACGACCAGCAGCGCCACCAGGTCGACACGCAGGCGGCCGTGCACGAACAGCACGACGGCTGCGCCGAGGATCGCCAGCACGGTCCACTGTTCGTTGGTCACCGCGCGCAGTGTGCGGGCCGGCGCGCGCGGGGCAAGGGTGCGTTCAGCCGTCGGCGGCTTCGACCTCGCCGTTCTTGCCGATGCGCAGCACGCGGTAGCCGCCCCGGCTCTTGAACCACAGCGCCAGCAGCAGGAACACCACCGCCATCACCGCCGGGATCAGCGCATCGACGCGCAGCGTCTGCCGGTCGGCCGCCATGCTGGCGCGCAGGACCTTCTGGTCCTCGTCGCTCAGCTTCGCCAGGGCTTTGGCGCTGTCGGTGACGTTCTGCGCGGCGAGCTCCTTGCGCACGGTGGCGAGGCGTTCCTGCACCTCGCTGCGCTTCTTGCCGTCGAGGCCCTGCGCCGGCGCGAACACGAACCACTGGCTCGGCTGCTCGGCGACGAACTTCGCGTGCACCGCCGCGTCGGCCCGCCGCAGTTCTTCGCCGGCGAAGCGGTCCTTCGCGTAGCCGAGGCCCGGGCCGCCGACGATGCCCGCCGACAGCATGCCGATGCCGCCCATCAGGCTGATGGCGATGGCACCGGTGCGCGGGAAGCGGTCGCTGGCGACGGCCAGCATCGTCGGCCAGAAGAACGTCTTGCCGATCGCGTAGACGCTCAGCGCCAGCAGCGCCACGCCGAACGAGTCGATGCCGGCGGTCAGCAGCAGGCCGGCGCAGGCGAGGATCGCGCTGGTCAGCAGGATGCCGATCGGCGACAGGCCGAGCCGTTCGATGGTGCCGGCACAGAAGCGCAGGCCGAACATGATCGCCGACGTGAACACGAACAGGATCGTGCCCTGCTGCGGCGTCAGCAGATTGCCGGTGATGCCGCTGATCCACGAGTCGGTGCCGAGCTCGACCGCGCCGACCATCAGGTGCAGCACGAACAGCACGAACAGCAGCCACGAGCCGATCGCGAACTGCGTCAGCACGCCGATGGCCAGCAGCAGGGCGCCGGCGAGGCCGTAGGCGGCCCAGCTCGGCATGCCGAGGCTGCCGGCGAAGAACTGGCTCAGCAGGAAGCAGATGACGAGGCCGCCGACGATGCCGACGTCGCCGAACATCGCGCCGGTGCCGAGCCCACTGCGCGTCGCCTCCGACTTCGGCATCTGCTGGCCGAAGAACAGTGCGCCGTAGAGCACCGTCGGCACCAGGAACAGCGCCAGCAGCACCTTCCACGGCAGGCTGTCGCCGAGCGCCAGCATCAGCAGGCCGCCGAACACCAGGCCGAGCGGCCAGCTGGCGTGCAGGATGTTCAGGTAGTGCGTGCGGCGCTGCGGGAACAGCGTCGCCACCAGCGGGTTGGCGACGGCTTCGAGCGTGCCGTTGCCGAGGCCGAAGACGAACGTGCTCCACCACAGCGTCGTGTAGGCGCCGTCGCCCTTGGCGGCGAACGTCGTCACCGCCGACACGACGTGCATCGCGAACGCGGCCATGACCAGTGCGCGATAGCCGAGGCGGTCGCAGACCAGGCCGCCGGCGATGATGCCGAAGCAGAAGCCGGGGAAGCCGGCGGTGGCGATGTCGCCGATCTGCTGCTCGGTGAAGCCGAACTCGGCACGCCACAGTCCACCGAGGTTGGCGCGGATGCTGAAGCCGACACCGGCAGCGAGGATGGCGAAGAAGCCGGCCCAGAGGAGACGGCCGGCGTTCTCTGTGATGCCGTCGCGTTGCATGTTCATGGCGGGACGATGGCGGAGAGGGACGAGCGGGAGAGGCGGACGCGGGCGGCGCGCGGGAGTGCGCGCCGCCGGCAGCGGACTTCAGCGGGCGCCGAGCAGGTGTTCCATCGCCAACTGGTTCAGGCGCACGAAGCCGCAGCCGCGCTGGGCGACCTTGTCGGCGTCGAACGTCTCGTAGGCGCTCTTGTCGCGCAGCAGGTCGGCGAGCGACTCGCCCTTGCCGAGCGTCGGCTGGCCCAGTTCGGCGAGCTTGCTGTCCTTCATCGCCGCCTGCACCTCGGGGTCCTGGCGGAACTTCGCCGCGCGGTCGCGCAGCAGGCGATACATGCGCATGTTCGCGGCCGCCGATGCCCACACGCCGGCGAGGTCCTCGGTGCGCGACGGCTTGTAGTCGAAGTGGCGCGGGCCGTCGTAGCCCGACGTCTCCAGCAGGTCGACGAGGAAGAAGGCCGACGCCAGGTCGCCGTGGCCGAACACGAGGTCCTGGTCGTACTTGATGCCGCGCTGGCCGTTCAGGTCGATGTGGAACAGCTTGCCGTGCCACAGCGCCTGGGCGATGCCGTGCACGAAGTTCAGGCCGGCCATCTGCTCGTGCCCGACCTCGGGATTGAGCCCGACCATCTCGCTGTGCTCGAGCGTGTCGATGAACGCGAGCGCGTGGCCGATCGTCGGCAGCAGGATGTCGCCGCGCGGCTCGTTCGGCTTCGGCTCGAGCGCGAAGCGGATCTTGTAGCTGCGTTCGCGGCAGTAGTTGGTCAGCGTGTCGAGTCCTTCGCGGAAGCGGTCGAGGGCCACGCGCACGTCCTTGGCGACGTCGTACTCGCTGCCTTCGCGCCCGCCCCAGAACACGTACGTCTGCGCCCCGAGCTCGGCGGCGAGGTCGAGGTTGCGCATCACCTTGCGCAGCGCGAAGCGGCGCACTTCGCGGTCGTTGCTGGTGAACGCGCCGTCCTTGAACACCGGGTGGGTGAACAGGTTCGTCGTCGCCATCGGCACCTTCATGCCGGTGCGCTCGAGCGCCTGCTTGAAGCGCGCGATGTGGCCGGCGCGCGCCTTGTCGTCGCTGCCGAACGGGATCAGGTCGTCGTCGTGGAAGGTCACGCCGTAGGCGCCGAGTTCGGCGAGGCGGGTGACGATCTCGACCGGGTCGATCGGCGCGCGCGTGGCGTCGCCGAACGGGTCGCGCGCCTGCCAGCCGACCGTCCACAGGCCGAAGGTGAACTTGTCGACGGGGGAGCGTTGCGGTTGCGAAGTCATCGTGGTGCGTGAGGGATCAGTTCGAACGGTTCTGGTGCGTGCTGCGGTATTCCGACGCCGACTGGCCCAGCTGGCGCCGGAACTGCCGCGCGAAGTCGCTGTGGTCGTAGAAGCCGGAATGCAGCGCTACGTCGGTGACGGGCAGCGAGGTCTCGGCGAGCAGGGAGCAGGCGTGCAGGATGCGCATGCGCATCAGGTAGTCGCGCGGCGTGCTCTGGAAGGTGCTGCGGAACTTGCGGCCGAACTGGCGCAGCGACAGGCCCGCCATCTTCGCCAGCCGGCTCGCGTCGAGCGCGTCGCGGAAGTTGCGCTTCAGGTGCTCGGCGACGTTCGCCAGTTCGAGATACGGCGCGATCGCCGCGTGCTGTTCCTCGTAGCTGCGCACGGTGCCGCAGACGCCGCAGACCTGGCCGTCGCGGTCGAACAGCGGCAGCTTGTCGGTGACGAACCACTCGGGGCTGCCTTCGGCGTTGGGGAACAGTTCGATCATGCCCAGCAGGGGCTTCTTCGTCTGGAGGACGGTGCGGTCGTCGCGCCGGTACTTCTCGGCGAGGCGCGGCGGAAAGATACCATCATCCGTGAGCCCGAGGATCTGCTCTTCGCGTTCGAAGCCGCAGCGCGCGACGAACGCCGGGTTGCCCATCATGATGCGGCTCAGCCGATCCTTGGCGAAGAACAGCGTTCCCGGCAGGTGATCGAACAGGTGGCGGAACGGGCCCGGCGACAGCGCGTCGAGCCAGGCCTGGTGTTCGGGGGCGATCGGCATGGCCGAAACCTACAGGCCGGCGGCGCAAACCTACAGGTGGCGGTTGGGGTGTGAGCCGTCTCCGGCTCCGGGACCGCGCCCGGGGAATCCGCAGCCGCTGCAACTTCCTCCCGCCGCGCACTGGTAGAGACGGTCGCCGCATGGCCCTCCGCCCAATGCCGACCGAAGCCTTCGAGACCCGGTTCGCTGCGCTGCTGCAGCAGCACCGCGAACGGCTGCTCGGCTTCCTGCGGCGGCTGTGCGGGGCGAACGCCGACGCCGAGGACGTGCTGCAGGAGACGCTGGCGAAGGTCTGGCGGCTGCGCGCGTCGTTCGATCCGGACGGCAATGCCGAGGGCTGGCTGCTGCAGGCGGCGTTCCGCGCGTTCTGCGACCATCGCGCGCGGCGGCGGCGCGCCGTGCCTGGCAGCGCCACCGAGCCGGACGCACTGCCAGCGCCGAGTGCACCGTGTCCGGTCGAACTGCGCGACGAGGTCGTGCGCACGCTGGCGGCGCTGCCGGCGATCGAGCGTGAACTGCTGCTCGGCTTCCACCGCGACGGCTTGTCGCTGCGCGAACTGGCCGAGCGCCACGCGCTGCCCGTCAACACCGTGAAATCGCACCTGCACCGCGCGCGGCAAAGGCTCGCCGCGGGCCCGGAGGAACGATGAACCGCAGCGAGTTCGAAGTGCGTCTGCACGCGTGCCTGGATGCGCGCATGGATCCGTTCGACGACGCCGAGCTGGTGGCGTGGCTCGACGCGCATCCGGAGGAACTCGATGCCATGGCGCGGCTGTGGGCGGCGGTGCAGGGGATGCAGGCGCTGCCGGCCGACGTGGCGCCGCCGGTGCCCGCCGTGGTGCGCGCGCGCGGCCG
>CANGSN010000030.1 GCA_947455805.1 Planctomycetota bacterium | reverse complement strand
TGCCGAGGTCGGCATCGGGACCGAGCACCGCCGGGTTGATCGAGTCGGCCTCGATGTTGACCCGGACGTTGCGCGCCACGAGGTTCTTGTTGCCGCGGATCAGCGCCCCGGTCGCCGCACTGCCGGTGAAGGCGACCGCGTCCATCGGGCCCAACAGGTCGAGAAGGCCGCTGACCGAGCCGGGCAGGAACTGGAACGCGCCCTCCGGCAGCAGCTTCGCCTCGACGACGATCTGCGCGATGCGGTAGGCGAGCATCGCGCTGGCGGTACCGGCCTTGGCGATCACCGGCACCCCGGCGAGCACGGCGCACGCGAGCTTCTCGCCCATGCCCCAGGCCGGGAAGTTGAACGCGTTGATGTGCACGGCCACGCCGGGGCGGGTCGTCCAGACGTGCTGGCCGTGGAAGCGCGGCGAGCGCGTCAACTGCAGCCCGTCGCCGTCCGGCAGGTGGAAGCCCGCCGGCAGCGCAGCACCGAGGCCGGCGTAGTAGGCCAGCGTGCCCGAGGCACCGTCGAGGTCGAACTTGGCGTCGCCGCGGGTATTGCCGCCATTCTTGCCGGCGATGTCGATCAGCTCGTCGCGATGCTCGTGCAGCTTCGTCGACAGGTTCTTCAGCAGCTCGGCGCGCTGCGGAAACGTCAACGCCCGCAGCGCTGGACCACCGACCTTGCGCGCGTGGTCGAGCACCGCGGCGAAGTCGACACCACCGGGGCGCACGTCGCCAAGCACGGCTTCGGTCGCGGGATCGTGAAGGGTCTTGGCGTCGCCGCTGCCGGCGACCCAACGACCACCAACGTAGCTCTGCAGCGAGATCATCGGGGCGAAGACCTTACCGACCGCGCCCCGGCGATGCACGGCCGGCGCGCCGTCACAGCAGCAGCAACAGCTGCTTGGTGTCGCCGACGCAGCTCGGCTGGCCGAGCGGGTCCACGGCCAGGAACGTCCACGACATCGGGAAGCCGGCGAGGAAGGTGACGACGCCGGGGGGCAGCGTGAACAAGGCCGTCGCGCGCCCCTGGCTGTCGAACGTGCTGGCGCCGTTCAGCAGGATGCCGCCGTTCGGATCCCCCGCCAGCAGCGTGGTGATGGCGTCGACGTTCAAGGCCACCGGGAACCCCGGCTGCCAGGTGAACCCCGGCGCCGAGCCCGACAGGCCGGCGATCGCCAGATAGCTGTGCCCCGCCCCGGCGGATCCGACGTCGATCTGGATCTGCGCCTGGCCGCCGTTGGCGGTGCTGATCACCGGCGGCAACACCGTCACCGCCGAGCCGGCGACGACGCGACGCCGCGAGGTGGCGACGTGGCCGTTGGCGTCGCGCACCTGCAGCGTCGGATACCAGGTTCCCGGTCGCCGAAGCAGCGCCGTGCGCGGACCGTGCGGCACCCAGCCGGTGTCGAAGGTGCGGTCGTTGTCGAAGTCGAAGCGCACGTCGAGTGTCGACTGGCTCTGGTCCAGGTCCGTCGTCAGCGTCAGGTCGTAGGTCGTCGACAGCTTGGGTCCCGTGGCAGTGAACGACGGCCGCGGCCAGTTGCAGCCGGGCACTGCGAATTGCGCCATCTCGGTCCACCACGACGGGTTGTTGACCAGGAACTGGTAGCGGAACGACTGGTAGCCGTTGCCGCCGCCCAGCAGCGCCCCGGTGATCGAGGCCTCGATGGTCTGCGTCGTCGTCGTCTCGTTGTCGCCGGTGTAGGTCTTCACCGTCGGGCACACGCGCCGATTCGGGAAGCCCGCCAGCGTGCACGCCTGGCGCGCGTACTCGGCCGTCTTGCGCACGTAGGCCTGGTGCCGCGCGTAGGTGTTGTAGATCGAGCCGTCGGCGGTGTAGGCCATCGGCATCAGCACGTCGAGGTGGGCGGCCAGCTGCTGCCAGTTCTGCCCGAACTGGTTGGTCAGCGTGTTCATCGTCGCCGTGTACGAGTTGAAGACCGCGTCGTACGTCGGCCCGTCGAACGAGAAGCGGTTGGCGAGCAGGTAGGCGTGCAGCGACAGGCTGCCGATCTGCTGGCGCACGCTGGCGACGAAGTTGGTGACGTTGGTGGCGTTGACGCCGGTGCCACCGACGTAGCGCACGTAGTCGAGGGCGATGCCGTCGAGGTCGTAGACCGGCTGCCCGTTGACCTGCCACGCATCGACGAAGTAGTCGATGACGTCGAGCAGATACTGCCGGTGGGCGGCGTTGTCGGGCTGCACCGTTTCGGCGAAGCACTTGAAGATGCCGACGACGCGCACGTTCGCGGCGTGGGCGGCGGCGATCAGGTTCTGCAGGTGGATGCCGGCGCCGCCCGGGCGAACGGCCCCCCAGGCGGCGTTCCAGTCGCCCGCACTGTCGGTCACCCACAGGTCGCCGGTGGACGGCCCGGTGGCACGGAACACACTGACGTAGATCGTGTCGATGCCATGCGTCTGGCAGTTGCCGACGATCTCGTTGATGCGCCCGTCCATGTTGCCCACCAGGAACGGGAACACGCCGACGGAGACGTCGGTGGACGGGGACTGGGCCGCGAGGCCGGCGGCCAGGACGAAGGAGGCGAGGGTTCGCAGCATGATGGCGGGCGCCGGATGGCGCGGGCGCACAGCATGCCCATTGCCGGGGAAGCTGTCACGGGGGCGGGCTGGCGCGAACCCGGGATCCACCTATCCTGTTGCGCTTCGAGGTCACCTCATGCCAACCCCCATCCGCCTCCTCGCCGTGTTCGCTGCCTGCACCACCCTCGCTGTGGCCCAGCAGCAGACCATCCTCTTCACCGGCCGATTCGCCCATACCAGCCGCGATTCGGTCAACGAACGCCCGAACGGTGCGATCACGCGCCTCGAGGAGTTCGACTTCGGCTTCGCCACGCCCAACGCCACCACCGGCGCCATCGCCCGCTCGCTGCTGCCGGCGACGGCGATGCAGTGCTACCTCGGCGACGGCAACAACGACGGTGTGTTCACCAAGTTCGCCGGCTGGAAGTCGTCGGCGTTCCAGGACATCAACATCGGCAGCGTGTTCGTCAAGGCCGCCGATCGCTCGGCCGTGACCTGGGACAAGGTCTTCTTCACCCTGCGCCGCAACGCGGCGTCCACCGCCGGCGGCGGCGTCGGCACCCGCCAGCTCGAAGTGCTGACCAACAACGGCACCGTGCCCTACACGCTGGTCCCCGGCGACTGGTTGCGGCTGCTGCCGAACGGCAACGTCGAGTTCTTCATGACGCAAGCCCAGCTGCAGGTCGCCGTCGGCACCCAGCTCGGCGCCTCCACCATCGGTGCCGGCTCCTTGCTGCAGGCCGCCAACGGCGATCTCTACTACGCGCCGGTCGACGGCGGCCACTGGGTCAACGGCAACCAGGGCCCGGTCTTCGCGCAGGATGGCGGCATCTGCAAGATCGAAGCCGCCAGCATCACCTACGACGCGCTCGGCAACGTCGCCGCGTTCGCGCCGAACTCGGCGCGGGTGCTCATCAACGCCTCGGCGTCCGGCACCACCAGCAACCTGACCACGCGCCAGATCATCGTCAACGCGGGCGCGGTCGACCGTTTCGGCAATCCCCTCGCCGGCACTTCGCTCGGCAAGAACTGCGGTCTCGCGTTCGATCCGAACGGCGGCACGTGGACGCCGTCCTACCCGGACTTCTCCGGCACGGCGAACCAGGAACCCAACCTGCTCTACGTGGGCAATGGCGGCGCGCTCGCCGGCTCGATCTTCTCGACGGCCAACAACGGTTCGCTCGCCGTCATCAACGGCGTGCAGTGCGGCAGCAACGTCGTCGGCACGCCCGCCACGGGTGCCTGGCTCGGCCTGAACCAGGACGCCAACAACTTCCTGCCGAGCCTGATCGGCTTCACGCTGTGCGACGCGATCGCCGAGCAACCGCTGGTGCTCGACCAGAACGGCTTCGCGCGCCTGGGCCAGCAGGCGACCACCGCCAACTGGGACTTCGACGTGCACGGCACACCCAACACGCCGGTCTTCGTGCTGATCGACCTCGGCATCGGCCTGCCCGGCGGCCCGAGTCCGTCGGTGCCGCTCGGTTTCCTGCCGCCGCTGTTCACCAGCGACAGCTGGGACGACGTGTTCCTGCTCTCGTCGCCGCAGCCCCTGGGTCTGGTGCTCACCGACGGCTTCGGCTACGCGCCGATCACGCTCCCGAACCCGAACACCGGCGCGTTCACGAACTTCATGTTCATGCTGCAGGCAATCGCGCTGCAGCCGACCGCGTTCCAGCTCTCGACGCCGCTGCTGGTCCAGATGCAGTAGCCCACAGACGCAGCAAGCCTGGGGCAGCGAGCCAGGGATGGCGGAGACCGGGGCCGCTGCGGCGGCCCCCTCAGCGTTTCGGGTAGGTCTTCAGCACCCACTCGCGCCATCGGCGATCGAACGTCGCCGCGTCGCAGCCCAACGCCTTCAGCACGAGCTCGCTGGCCTGTGTGCGCGCCAGGGCCGTGGCCGACACGTAGTCATCAGCCGGCGGCGCGGCTTTCAGCGCGCGCAACACCTTGCCGACCAGTTTCGGGTCGAGCCGCATCAGGTAGTCGATGCGGGACCACGACTGGATGACGCCGTGGTAGCCCATGCCGGCCGGGTCGGACCACTGCGCCATCGTCGCAAACGGGATCATCAGCGTCTCGTGCTGCACACGGCGACGCACCTTGACGTCCCACTCATTGCGCTTGTCGTCGGCAACGGCCTCGTCGTCCTTGATCTGCACGTTGAGGAAATCCCCCGGCAGCGTGCGCGTGTGCCAGTGCGCGATCCCGTCGGCGAGCCATGGCGGCATCTCGAACGGGTAGCCACCGTGGCCGCCTAGCAGGAGGTGCCAGACACCGTGCAGGACGTGGCCGTGGATGCCCGGCTCGTCGAGACCTTCGAACGCCTCGACGGCGACGCACAGCACCGGCTGGCGGGTCTTGTCGTGGAAGTAGCGCAGCGAGTCGTCGGCCTTCTGGCTGCAGAACTTGTCCATGTAGCGCGCCATGTCGGAGCGCTTCTGGAACACCATGACCAGGTACTTGTCCGGCAGGCCCAGGAACTGCTGGCCAGCCCCGAAGTCGGCGTCGCGCGTGCCGACCAGAGCGTGGAACCGCGCGTATGCGTCTTCGCAGCGCTGCGCATAGAGGTGCAGGCGCAGCCAGGGGTCGAGGCGCTTGGGCTTCTCCGGCACCTTCGGCAGCTTCTTCTTCAGCGCTTTGACCTCGTCCTGCAGCGCCTTGCGCGCGTCACTCTCATCGGGCCAGGCCGCCGACCGCAGCGTGAACGCGAACCGGAAGTGCGCAGTCTCGAGCCACAGGATGCGGTTTTCGCCGAGCACCTTGTCGATGTCGGTGGTGCGATGGCCGTCGGCCCACGGGAATGGGGCGTGGGACACGACTCCGGCCGCCTTCTTCGCAGCCTCGTCGCCGTCGGTGTAGGGATCGCGCGCGGCGACCTTGCTGACCTCGTCCTCGTCCTTGACCAGCGGTTTGTCCTGACCGGTCAGCAACGAGCCCAGCAGGAACAGGCAGACGCAGCGCAGGATCGTCGGCATCGTCTTCGCGGCGAGAACACTGCAGTCATCGGCACGGACCGCGGGCGCGGCGACCACCGCCGGAGCCCGCGATCGGCCGGTCATTTCGGCGCGTCGGGAGCCGGCTCGCTGTACGGCTTCTCACCCGCCTTGGGCTCGACAGCCTTGGGCTCGACAGCCTTCGGCGCAGACTTGGCCTTGGCTTGCTTGTCCACCAAAGGCATGTCGCGCAGCGCCAACTCACGCAGCTCCTTCTCGCGCGCCCGTAGCTTCGTGCGCGCTTTCTCGACCTTCGCCAGGTCGGCGTCGAAGTCCTTGAGTCGCGGCGAGCGCGGCCCGTTCTTCTCCGTCTCCTTGTCGATGCGGACCTTGATGGCCTGCTCGTCGATGTCGAGCTTGTCGTACTGGCTGAGCAGCTGGCGCAGCTCCTTGAGCGCTTCCTTGGCGCTCTCGGCATAGCAGCGATCGAGGTAGGACAACATCGTCGCCCACAGCTCGGACTGCGGTTGGTCGCCCGGCAGTTCCCGCCGGTTGCTGCCGTCCGGGTCGGCGAAGAAGAGGTGTGGGATGCGATCCCCCGGCTTCTCCCGCTTCCACAGGTTGGCGAACGGGTGCTTCTCGTCGAGCACGTTCGGTGGCAGCTTGATGCACCGGAACCACTGCGCGAGCAGCACCGTCTGCTCGTTGTCGAGCGAACGGCTCAGCAGCGCGTGGTCGGTGCCCTTGCACCGCTCGCACTCGCGGAGGATCAGCATCGGCCGCTTGTCGCCGTCGGCGACGTAGACGAACGCTTGTTCCGCCGGCAAGGCGCGCTCGACCTGAACGGCGGCGGTCTGCCCGGAGGGAGCGGACGAGCCACCCGTGACCGGCTTGTAGACCGGATACACCCAGGTGATCTCGAGCAGCTTCTTCGAGGTCTTGCCGCGACGGAAGTCGAGAGGAATGCCACCACCTCCACCGCCACCACCGGCAGCTGGAGTCGGAGCACCCGTGACGGGAGTGGGAGCCCAACTGGGTCCCGAGCTACCGCCTCATCATTGTGGGGCGGCAGGACGCGCCAGCGTCATGGCCGCGAGCGCCATGAGGGCGGAGACGTAGGTCTTGCGGAGCATGTTTCTCCAGCGTTCGAAGGGCAGCCGCCGGACTCTATCGCAGCGGCGCCCTGGCGCAACCGGGCCGGGTCAGTATCCCCGACCGTTGACGGCTGCCCCGCCAGACGACACGCTCCGCGCCGCGGCCGGTCGTCCACCAGCGCCGCAGCTTCCCAACGTGAACTCGATCGACTCCGAGCCCCGCTCTTCTGCCTCCACCGACTCGTGGGAAGGCATCCTCGAAACGCTGCGCCGCCGCTATCCAGGCCAGAAGGACAGCGTCCTGTTCTGCATCTACAAGCTGCAGCACAACCCCGACCTGACGCTGAGGGACTTCGCTGCCGAAGCGAAGCTGTATGGCATCCCGACCGCGGGCCGGGCCCTGCATTCGGCGCGGCAGCTGCTCGGATTGATCAAGGAGACGCCCGCTCCCGCCCCCGTGCTCGAAGAGGTGCCGGTGACCCGCCGGCGCCGCGATCGCACGCCCGAGACCGACGACGGCGGCGCCTCGATCGAGACCAAGGTCCTCGCCGCCGTGCGCCAGATCCAATCGGCCGCCAGCGGCGAAGCCGAACAGCTGCGCGCCGCGATCCGGCAGGCGATCGCGATCCTGCAGCGCGCCGTCGGCGACTGAACGACCGAACGTCAGGGCCGAGCAGCAGTCAGGCACAGCCGACCCTGAGGCACCGCCGAGCGTCAGGATCAGCGGATCGGAGGCATGTTCGGCTGCGGCCAGCGCAGGCCCGCCGCCCGCTGCTCACCGCATCAGCCGCGATGGCGCGCCTGCCGCTGGGCTCCTTGCGACGCGCGCACCGACGCCTGCCGATCGCCCTGCACGTAGGGCCGCAGGAACTCCGGCCAATCGTGGCGGGCGCAGCGTTCGTAGTCGGCGGCCAGCGCCTTGCCGACCTCGTCGGCCCGGCAACCGCACTCTTCGACCAGCCACTGCCACAGCAGCGCCGCCAGCCGGTGCAGCGCGATACCGGCGGTCTGCCGCGTCGTCGTGTGCAGCCAACGGGCGAACGCGTGGAAGCGCGCGTACGCGGACTCGCCGCGCAGCAGCAGCGTCAGGGTCGCGTTCCAGTTGCCGCTGTTGCCGACCAGGTCCCAGTAGCGCGCGAAGCGCTTCATGCCCTGCATCCCGGCGAACGGCACCGCCGCCGTCTGCACGATCTCGTAGGGCGGCTCGGCGGCGTACTGCATGCCGTGCTCGTGGTCGTGGCGCACGATCGGCGTGCCGCGCAGCCGCTTCAGCACGCCGACCTGGATCTCGTGCGGCCCCATCGCCCACAGCCGGTCGAAACCGCGCGCGAACGTCGCTTCGTCCTCGCCGGGCAGCCCGACGATCAGGTCGGCGTGCACGTGCGCGGTCGTACGTTCGCGCAGGAATGCCAGATTGTCGGCCATCTTCGCCACGTTCTGGCGGCGGCTGATGCGCGCCGACGTGGCGTCGTCGAGCGTCTGCACGCCGACCTCGAACTGCAGCGCACCCGGCGGGAACGCGGCGATCTCGGCGCGCAGTTCGTCGGGCAGGCGATCGGGCACCAGTTCGAAGTGCAGGAACATGCCGTCCTGCCAGCGCTCGCGGAAGAACCGCAGGATCGCGGTCGCGGTGGCGATGCCGAGGTTGAACGTGCGGTCGACGAACTTGAAGTGGCGCACGCCGCGCGCCAGCAGCCGTTCCATCTGGGCGAGGAACGCGCCGGTGTCGGCCTTGCGCACCGGCACGTCGAGCGCCGACAGGCAGAACTCGCAGGTGAACGGGCAGCCGCGCGAGCTCTCGACGTAGACGATGCGGTGCGCGATGTCGGCATCGCTGTATTCGTCGTACGGCCACGCCAACTCGGGGAAGTGCGGCAGCGGCGCGTCGATCGTGTGCGGGGCGGCGACCCCCGCGAGCACCGCGCGGCACAGGTCGCGGAACGCCAGGTCGGCTTCGCCGCGCACGACGTGGTCGGCGAGCCGGCAGATCTCCTGCTGTTCGCTCTCGTGGCTGACCTCGGGGCCACCGACCACCAAGACGACGCCGGGCGCGACCTGCTTCAGCAGCCGCACGACCTGCAGCGACAGCGCCGCGTTCCAGACGTAGACGCCGAGCCCGACCACGCGCGGCGCGTCGGCGAGGATCGCTTCGACGACGTCGCCCGGCCGCTGCGCGATCTCGAACTCGCGGATGACGCTTCGCTCGCGCAGCTCGCCGAGGTTGGCGCGCAGGTAGCGCAGGCCGAACGACGCGTGGATCCACTTCGCGTTCAGCGTCGCCAGCACGATGTCGACGGTTCGCTCCCGACCCATGCGCCCCTCAGCCCGCCCGCACGTCCGGCGACAACTCGGGGATTTCGATCATCGGCCCGTCGGCGAGGGCGGCGAGCCGCTGCATCTCGTTCTGCAGCTGGCGCACGTTGCCGGGCCACTTCGCCGCCATCAGCGTGGCCTCGCACGCCGGCGACAACGACAGCGGCCGGCCCGCCTTGGCCGAGGCCTCGGCGAGGAACCGCCGGGCCAGCACGACGATGTCGCGGCCGCGCGCGCGCAGCGGCGGCAGTTCGAGGCGCAACACGTTCAGTCGGAAGTACAGGTCCTCGCGGAAACGTCCCGCCTTGACCGCGGCTTCGAGGTTCTGGTTGGTCGCGGCGATCACGCGCACGTCGACCTTGCGCGTCTTGCTGTCGCCGACCGCGCGGACTTCGCCTTCCTGCAGCGTGCGCAGCAGCTTGCTCTGCATCGGCATGCGCATCTCGCCGATCTCGTCGAGGAAGATCGTGCCGCCGTGCGCCTCGACGAAGTGGCCGAGGTGGTCCTTGATGGCGCCGGTGAACGCGCCCTTCTTGTGGCCGAACAGCACCGACTCGAGCAGCGTCTCCGGGATCGCCGCGCAGTTCTCGGCGACGAACGGCGCCTTCGCCCGCTTGCTGAGCGCGTGGATCGCGTGCGCGACGCGCTCCTTGCCGGTGCCGCTCTCGCCGGTGATCAGCACCGGCGCGTTGGCCGGCGCGAACTTGCCGATGCGCGCACGCAGTTCGAGCATCGGCGGGCAGCTGCCGATCAGACCGTGCCAGGGTTCCGCGTCGTCACCGCCGGCCGGCGCCGCGGGCGCTTTCGCCACGGCCACCGCATCGGCGACCTTCTGCAGCATCTGCTGCAGGTCCGGCAGCAGCTCCGGCGCTTCGTCGCGCACGCGCTGCAGCAGCGCCAAGAAGGCCGCCGTCAGGTCTTCGTGCGCACTCACAGCGACAGGTCCTCGAGCAGCTTCAGTCCCGCATACTCGAGCACGAACTCGCGTTCGAGCCCGTCGTCGAAGCGCACGACCGCCCGCGCGTTCATGCCGCGGCCGGCGATGCGGCGGATCAGGCCGTTGCCGTAGAGATCGTGCCGAACGCGCACACCCGGGCGCAGCGCGGCCAGCGCCTCCGGATCCGGCGTGACGCTCCAACCGCTGCTGCTGCTGCCGCGTTCGTCGGCGTCGTAGCGCCGCCACGACGGCGCGTAGTTCTCGCAGACGTCGCTCGGCAGTTCCTTCAGGAAGCGCGAGGGTCGCAGCGACTGCATCTCGCCGTTGACCATGCGGTCGCGGCAGTTGCTGAGCATCAGCGTGCGGCGGGCGCGCGTCAGCGCCACGTACATCAACCGCCGCTCCTCTTCGAGGCCTTCGGGGTCGTCGGCGACGCGCATGCTCGGGAACGTGCCCTCTTCGAGACCGATGACGAAGACGTGGTCGAACTCGAGACCCTTGGCGGCGTGCACCGTCATCATGCGCACCGCCGGTCCCTGGCCCTTGGTGTCGGCCGAGGTCAGCAGCGCCACGTGCTGCAGGTAGCCGGCCAGCCCTTCGCCTGGACCGTCGTCGCCTTCGCCGTCGCCGCCGACGGCGCGGCCGGAAAGCGCCGCTCGCCCCTTGTCGAACTGCACGGTGTCGCTGACCAGTTCGGCGATGTTCTCCTCGCGCGTGCTGTCCTCGGCGTCGCCGAAGCTGGTCGCGTGCTTCACGTAGTCGGTGCCGAGCAGCACGATCTTCAGCGGTGCGTGCGCGCCCTTGTCGGCGACCGCCTGCGCGGCGTTCAGCACCTTCGCCAGCTCGGCGAGCCCCTTGCGTGCCTTCGGCCCGAACTCGCCGTGCAGCGACGCTTCGCCGACGACCTCGCGCAGCGACATGCCTTCGGCGAACGCGATCTGCCGCAGCTTCTCGATGCCGGCCTTGCCGAGCCCGCGCGGCGGCACGTTGACGATGCGCCCCATGCTGACGTCGTCGAGCGGGTTGACCAGTACGCGCAGGTAGGCGAGCAGGTCCTTGACCTCGCGCCGTTCGAAGAACGTCTGGCCGCCGACGATCTCGTACGGCAGGCCGCGGTCCTTCAGCGCCTGCTCGAAGCCGCGCGACAGCCAGTGCGCGCGGTAGAACACGGCGACCTGGTCGAGCGGTGTACCCTCGTCGTGCAGCTGCGCGATGCGGTCGACGACCGTGCTCGCTTCCTCGGCTGCACCGCCGACCTTGAGCCGCAGCACCGGCGTGCCGGCCGGCTGCGTCGCGCGCAGGCGCTTGTCCTTGCGCATCGTGTTGTTGGCGATCACCGCCTCGGCCCCGCGCAGGATGTTGGCCGAGCTGCGGTAGTTCGTCTCCAGCCGCACCACCGTCGTCGTCGGGTAGTCGCGTTCGAAGTCGAGGATGTTGCGCACCTCGGCGCCGCGGAAGCCGTAGATCGACTGGTCGGGATCGCCGACGACGCACAGGTTGCCCGGCGGCGGGCACAGCAGCTTCAGCAGGTCGTACTGGACGCGGTTGGTGTCCTGGAACTCGTCGACCAGCACCCACGGAAAGCGCTCGCGGTAGCGTTCGGCCACTTCCGGCTGCTCGCGCAGGATCTGCAGGAACACGCCGAGCAGGTCGTCGAAGTCCAAAGCACCGACCTTGCGCATGCGCTCGTGGTACGGCGTCCAGATGCGTTCGACGAGGCGCGCGATGTCACTGCCGCCGCCCATGTCGGACGGCTTCATCGCCGCGTTCTTCAGCTTGCTGATCCACTGGCCGAGCAGCGACGGCTTGGCCTGGGCACTGCCGATGCCGAGGTCCTCCATCAGCTCCTTGATCAGCGTGTCGCGGTCCTGCACGTCGTAGATCGAGAAGTCGGCCGGATAGCCGAGGTGGTGTCCGTCCTGGCGCAGGAAGCGCGCGCACGCCGAGTGGAACGTCGCCACCCGCACGTAGCCGCCGCCGAGCTCGGCGACGCGGTGCGCCATCTCGCCGGCGGCCTTGTTGGTGAACGTCATCGCCAGGATCTGGCCGGGCCGCACGCCCGACTGCAGCAGGCGGGCGATGCGGCGCGTCACCACGCGCGTCTTGCCGGAGCCGGCACCCGCCAGCACCATCAGCGGGCCACCGCCGTGGGCGACGGCCGCGGCCTGTTCGTCGTTGAGGTCCTGGAAGATCGGGTCGGTCATCGCGGGCCACGCAGCATAGGGACCAGGAACGCCGCCGCCACGACGAGGAACCGACGGCGACCAAGGATCGGCGCTGGAACGCCGGACGCGTTCCCGGTTCGCTTGCGCCATGGCCCCTGCCTCCTCGCACGATCCCGGCGACGCCCCGCCCCCGTTCGGCAGCTGGCCGCGCACCTACGCGATGACGATGGTGCTGGCCGTCGTCGTGATCCTGCTGTTGTGGCTGCTGACCGCCTACGGCAACACGCCGCTCGGGAGCGCGCGATGACGACCACGGCGTGGCTCGTGTTCCTGCTGGTCACCGCCTACACGATCTGGGACGGCGTGCGCCGCACGATCGGCAGCAAGACCATGGAGGGCTTCTTCGCCGCCGGCCGCAACATCCCGTGGTGGGCCGCCGGCCTGTCGGTGATGGCGACCCAGCTGTCGGCGATCACGCTGATCGGCGGCGTCGGCATGGGCTACGAAGGCGGCCTCGAGTGGGTGCAGGTGTACTTCGCGCTGCCGTTCGCGATGGTGATCCTGTGCATCTGGTTCGTGCCGATGTACCGGCAGCACCCGATCCTGACCGCCTACGAGTATCTCGAGCGGCGATTCGGTCCGGTCACGCGCACGCTGACCAGCTTCACGTTCCTGCTGTCGCGCTGTCTCGCCTTCGCGGTCGTGCTCTACGCCCCCGCCGTGGTGTTCGCGGCGATGACCGGCCGAGACATCACGATGATGGTCGTCGTCACCGGCCTCGTCACCACCGCCTACACCGTCGCCGGCGGCGTCGGCGGCGTGGTGTGGACCGACGTCAAGCAGATGGTCCTCATCGTCGTCGGCATCGTCGCGTGCCTCGGGTTGTTGCTGTGGGACACCGTGAGCCAGCTCGGTTTCGGCGGCGTGTTCGCCGGCCTCGGCGCCACCGGCAAGCTGAACGCGGTCGAGGTGACGAACCCGGCCTGGTCGTTCGCGCCAGCACTGCAGAAGGCCGACGAAGCCGGCTCGTTCTGGTCCGACAAGTACAACCTGTGGACCGGCCTGTTCGGCCAGCTGTTCCTGTTCCTGAGCTACTTCGGCTGCGACCAGGTGCAGGTGCAGAGCCTGCTCAGCAGCAAGTCGGTCGACGCCTCGCGGCGGGCGCTGCTGATGTCGGCGTTCACCAAGATCCCGCTGCAGCTGCTGGTGCTGTTCCTCGGCGGCCTGCTGTTCCTGCACCACGGACTCGGCAAGGAGCCGCTGCTGTTCGATCCGGCCCACCACAAGCTGAAAGAGGACGTCGAGAAGGTGGCTGGTGACGCGCAGCAGCAACTCGCGGCGGCGACCGCAGCGCACGATCGCGCGTGCGCCGAACGCCGCGAGGCGCTGCTGCAGGTCGCGGCTGGCGACGAGGCCGCAGTGGTGCGCCTGCAGGCGGCGACGCAGGCCGCGACCGCGGCGCGCACGACGGCGCGCAAGCTGGTGCAACCCGACAAGGAGCGCCAGAAGGACATCAACTACATCTTCACCGACTACCTCTTCCACGAGCTGCCGAAGCCGATCCTCGGCCTGATGATCGCGGCGATCTTCGCCGCGGCGATCAGCAGCGCCGCCGGTGCCTTGAGTTCGCTGACCTCGGCGTCGATGGTCGACTTCTACCGCCGCTGGTTGGCGCCGGCTGCCGACGAGGCGCGCGCGGTGCGCACCAGCCGCATCGTCATGGCGTTCTGGGGCCTCGCCGCGACCGGCTTCGCGGTCACGCTCGGCGACGGTCCGCTGCTCGAGAAGGTCAACGAGATCGGCTCGTTCTTCTACGGCAGCATCCTCGGCGTCTTCCTGCTGGCGCTGTTCGCCCGACGCGCCGACGGGCGCGCGGCGTCGGCCGGCCTGCTCGGCGGGTTGCTGGTGACCTTCGCCGTGCACGGCACGATGCACATCGCCTTCCTCTGGTACAACCTCGTCGGCGCGGCGGCGTGCGTCGGCATCGGGGCGCTGGTGGCGATGCTGCCGCGCCGCAC
>CANGSN010000029.1 GCA_947455805.1 Planctomycetota bacterium | reverse complement strand
GAGCGCGCGCGCGAGTGGCCGCGGATCGGCTTCGCTGCGCAGTGGCCAGTAGGCGGCGACCACGCTGGCGGCGTCGAGGCGCTCGCGCAGCGCCAGAGCACCGGCTTCGGCGAGGTGCTGCGACCAGGTGGCGCGGGCCTCGGCGGGCAAGGCGTCGCGGCGGGCCCGCAGGCGCGTGCGGAGGGCGTTCTTGCCGTTCGGGTCGTCGTCGTTCGCGGCCATTCGCCGGCGACTCTACGGGCCAGCCGGCCGTCGAGGCGAGAACGGCACGCGACCGTTGGCGGCGGCGATGGCGGCCGCCACCATGCCGGCATGCGCTCCCTCGCCTCGCTGCTCGTCGTCAGCGCGCTCGGCTTCGCCGGCTGCGCCAGTTCCGCCCCCGCCGAACCGCGCTCGCCATCGTCGCTGGGCGCGTTCTCGATGAGCCTCGCGGTCAAGGACCTCGCGGCGTCGCGCGCGTTCTACGAGAAGCTCGGCTTCACCCAGACCGGCGGCGATGCGGCGCAGAAGTGGCTCGTGCTGCGCAACGGCGATGCGGTCGTCGGCCTGTTCGAAGGCATGCTTCCGAAGAACACGCTGACCTTCAATCCGGGCTGGAACCAGCAGGCGCAGCCGGTGGCGAAGTTCGAGGACGTGCGCAGCATCCAGGCGCGCTTCGAGCAGGCCGGTCTCATGCCGGAGCCGAAGGCCGACCCCGCGTCGACCGGTCCGGGCTACCTGATGCTGATCGATCCGGACGGCAATCCGGTGCTGATCGACCAGCACGTCGGCACGCCGCAGTGAGGCGAGCGCGGCACTTCACCACGCCGCTTGCATCCTCGGCCGCGCGCCGTCGAATGCGCGCCACCCACTCCTCGGAGGCTTCGTGTCGGAAGGAACTCGTCCCGGCGGTCTGACCGCGCTCGCCGTGCTGAACTTCTTGCTCGGAGCGCAGCACCTGCTCCACACCGGCGGTCTGCTGGTCATGCGGTTCTTCGGCGATCGCATCAAGCCGACGGAAGTCCGCGAGATGGCGGATGCACTCAACGCCGCCAGCCCTTTGGAGCTGATCGCGTTGGTGGCGTCGTCGGCCATCGCGAGCGTGCTGATGGTCGTGGCCGGCGTGGGCTACCTGCAGCAGCGACGCACGCTGGGTCGCCGCATCGGCAACCTGGCATCCCTGACGATGATCGTCGCCGTCGCCGTCGAGCAGAACCTGCTGAGCGGCACCGACGGAGGCTTCGGCTTCCGCACCTTCGCCTCGGTGCTCTACCCGGTGCTGTCGCTGGTCCTGCTGAACACGACGTTCAAGGAAGACTTCGTCCGCTGATCACGCCGCAGTGATCCGCCGTTCGCCTCGCCAATCGCCACGATGAACCGCCGCCACGTCCTGCAGATCGCCGGCTACGCCTCACGCACTTCGGTGCGCGGCGGCATCGGCCTCGTCTTCTTGCTGCTGTCGCTGACACTCGGCTTGACGGTCGCGCACGTCATGCTGCAGCCAGTCGAACGGGCGGCTCGCCGCGCCGTCAACCCAGCGCTCTATCAGACCGAGGAGGGACGCAGGAACGCCGAGCTGCGCGTCATCGAGGATCTGACCAAGCCGGCGAAGGGCGTGGTCTCGTGGATGCTGTCGACGAAGACCACCAGCGACGAACCGGAGCCGCGCAGGGGCCGGCGCCCGTCGGGTGACAACGACGACGCCGACGTCGAGGCCGACAGGTGGGCCGAGTTCCTGCTGGAGGAACGGCCGGCCCTGCTCTCCGGCATCTTCCTGATCCTGCTGTTCAGCTGGCCACTCGTGGTGTCGTTCGGCGCGTTCGACCTCTACGCCAGCGACATCGCCTCTCGCCAGCTGCGCTACCAGCTGCTGCGCGCCGATCGCAGCAGCATCTACTTCGGCCGCTTGCTGGGACTGTGCACGACGCTGGTCGTCGTGCTCACAGCACTCGGCCTGACCGTCACGCTCTACCTCGGGCTGAAGCTCGGCGCCTATCCGTGGAGCGAGATGCTGGCGTGGACGGCGCAGGGAACGCTGATGCTGATCGTGCTGTCGCTGCCCTACGTGGCGTTGTGCGGCTGGATCTCGGCCGCGGCCGGCGGCTCGTTCACGTCGTTGACGCTGAGCTCGGTGGTGATCGGCGGCGTGCCGCTGGTCGCGTCGCTCGGCAGCCTGAGCTTCGACGCCGCACGCTACGTGAACTGGCTGCTGCCGTGGGGCTTCCAGTCCCGGCTGCTGCACCACGATCCGGTGCAGATCGGCCTCGCCGTCTTCGGCTGCCTGCTGCAGACCGCCGTGTTCGTGTGGCTCGGCCACCGCACCTTCCTCCGCCGCGACCTGTGAACGCCATGACCGCCACCGCGAACGCTCCCGCCACCGCCGCCGAACCGGCCCTGCGCGTCGCCAACGTCAGCAAGCGCTTCGGCGCCAACAAGGCGCTCGACGACGTGTCGTTCGACGTGCCGCAGGGCTCGATCTTCGGCCTGCTCGGACCGAACGGTGCTGGCAAGACGACGTTGTTCTCGATCGCCGCCGGCTTCCTGTTCGCCGACTCCGGCTCGCTGCGCGTGCTCGGCACCGACATCGCGCACGTGTCGCAGCTGCAGGGCCGGCTGACGATCCTGCCGCAGGACGCGTCGTTCCAACGCAACGTGCCGATCCTCGAGCAGCTCGCGTTCTTCCGCCAGCTCGACGGCAAGGACCGCGCGACCGCCGAAGCCGAGGTCACCGCGACGCTCGAACTGGTCGGCCTCGCGCAGTACCGGAAGCGCGGCATCCACGCGCTGTCGCACGGCATGCTGAAGCGCATGGGCATCGCGCAGGCGTTCCTCGGCAATCCCGAGGTCATCCTGCTCGACGAGCCGACGTCGGGTCTCGACCCGCAGAACGCGCGTCAGATCCGCGACCTCGTGCGCGACCTGCAGAAGCAGCGGCGCGTGACCACGCTGATCAGCTCGCACAATCTCGCCGAGATCCAGGAACTCTGCGACCACGTGGCGATCCTCGACAAGGGCCAGCTGAAGGTCAGCGGCCCGGTCGACACCATCCTGCGCCAGGCGCGCCAGCTCGAGATCGAGACCTCGCGCCCGCTCGCCGACGGCGAACGGCAACGGCTAGCGCAGCTGCCCGGCGTGCGCGCCGTCGAGGACCGCGGCCCGCAGCGCTATCGACTCCAGCTCGACCTGCCGGACGGCATGGCCGCCGACGCGCTGGTGGCGGCGATGCTGCGTTCGCTGCTCGATGCCGGCGTGACGCCGCGCGCGCTGTCGCAGGGCAACAGCCTGGAAGAGTTCTTCCTGACGGTCACCGGCACGAGCCACGCGACGGGGAACTGACCGGGCGGGCAACGCTCGCGTCGATCACGGCGCGAGCACACGCAGGCGACCGCCACCCTGCCCCGAACGAGCGTGCACGACCAGCGTGTGGCGGCCGGCGTGCTGCGCGCGAAACGCCACCAGCACGCCGCCGTCGATGCCGCCGCCTTCGGCGACGAACGACTGGTCACCGAGCGGGTCGGCGACGACCAGCGCCGGATCGAAGCCCTTGCCCTCGACCGCGAGCCAGACCACCTGCCCCGCGGCCAGATCGAGGTGCACGTGGCTGCCCGGCTCGATCGCGAGCTCGCCGCCCGGCTTCACCACCGGCAGCGGCGCCGCCTTCGCTTGCACGGTGAAGCGGCCACTGCCGCGCCCTTCGGCGCAGTGCACGAGCACGCGGTAGCGGCCGCCGCGCCACGCGACGAAGCGGTGACGCGGATCGCGTTCGAGCGGGCTTCTGTCGTCGGCGACGGCCAGCACGTTGCCGTCCGGGTCCCAGACGTCGAGCACCCCGTCGAACTGCTCGCTCTTCACCTGCAGCTCCACCATCTCGCCGGCGGCGAGGTCGAGGTGGAACAAGGCGCCGTCGCCGAGCGGCAACACGGCGTCACGCACCTCGCCGAGCGGCAGCGGCGTGCCCATCGTGCGCACGACCATCGCGTACGGCGTCTCGCGTGGACCGCCGTTGCGCAGGCTGATCTGCAGTTCGCAGTCGCGCCGCACGTACCACAGGCCGCGCTTCGCCCCGCCCTTGTCGAAGTGCCCGGTCCACACGATGCCCGGGGCACGCGGGTCCGCTTCGACTTCGCGCACCGCGAGGTCCAGCAGCGTGTCGGGCATCTGCACGTCCACGCTGAGGCAGCTGCCAGCCGCCACGCGCACGCGCCAGCGATCGAGGCCGAACGGCGGCATGCGTTCGCGGCTCGGCTGGTCGATTGCTCGCTCGCCGAACCGCGCCCGCTGCACGTGCACGGTGCAGCGCGCTTCGTTCGCTCCTTCGACGCGCAGCCAGTGTTCGCCCGCGATCGCCGCGGTGAAGACGCCTTGGTCCATCGGCACGCGCGCGTGGTCCGGGCCAAGCACGTCGACGATGCGCCCGTGGCCGGCGATCGCCGCCACGATCGTCTCGCCCCTCTGCGCGCCGATGCGCCAGTGCCACCATCCCTCGGCGTCGAACACGTGCTCGCAGCTGCCGGGCAGGCTCAGCGCCTCGGTGCGGAAGCGCAGCAGTTCGATGCGGTAGCGCCCGCCGCCGCTGCCGCGGAACGGCGCCACACGGAACTCGAGCTTGCCCTTCTCCGGCGCCAGCCACCACAGCTCGCTGGCGGTGCCGACGCCGTCGTCGCGGCCGAGCTCCACGCCGGCATCGTCGACGAGCGTCAGCACCGGATCGAACGCGTCGCTGGCGACCTTGCAGCACAGCGCCTCGCCGGCGACGACGTCGAGCGACCAGACGTCGGTCAGGCCTGGGGTCAGCAGTTTGTGCTGCACGGTGCTGCGGTCGCGCCCGAACTCGCCTTGGACTTCCTGGGCGAGCAACGGCATGCAGCAGGTGAGGAGCGCCAGCGTGGCACCGAGGAAGGAACGGGTTCGCGGAGGTCGGTTCATGGTCCTGCCGCAGGGACCCGCGAACCGGCGATTGCTTACGGCGAGGTCGGAGAATCCTGGTCCGCCCCGTTCCTCGAGACGGCGGCGTTCACCGCGGTCCCCAGTCGAGCGTCACCGGATCCACTTCGGGCGGCACCTTCGCCATCACCTGGCGATGCTCGTGCATCAGCCGACCGATTTCGGCGCGGCGGGCCGAGGCGGATTCTCCGCTCGGCAGCGACTCGCGCTCCTGCTCGAGCAGATCGAAGGCGGCCCGCGATGCCTTCGCGGCATCCAACAGAGAGCGCCGCACTTCGAGGCTCAGGGTGTTCCACTTCCGGGCGTTCTCGCTACGCACGAACTCACGGACGGCGACGGCGCGATCGCGATGGTGACGCACGTCAGGGTGCTTCTGCAGGTCGATGGGGACCCACAGCAGCTGCTCCCCCTCGCTCTTCGTGCGCATCCTCAGGTTCCAGTAGTGCCATCCGCCGTTCGACTTCAGCCCTGCTGGCAGGCCGTCCTTGGCGAAGAACCCCTCGCCCGCCTCGATCCGCGGGATCACTGCGTCGCACATGGCGCGCGTCTTCAGCAAGTTCGCGAGCTGCTCTTCTTCATCTACCGAATTGATCGAGTTCATCTCGAACAGCTTGTCCGTGGTCTTGCGGATCATGCCGACCATGCGCAAGGCCTGCGCCTTCTCGCCCTCGCTCAGACCTCGACACCAGAACTCCGGCTGAGCCTCTCCACCGATGGACTCCGGAGTCACTCGCAAGCGAACGGGCTCGCCAACCACTTCGCGGTCGCGCAGCCGGCCCAGCAGCTCCGTCGTGTCGTGCACGACCAGCGCCGGCACATCGACCAGTGCACTCTCCGATGAGAGGGGCGCAGGCGCTGGAGGAACGAGCTGCCTCCCGATCAGAACGAGGGCCAGGATCGCCAACAGCAGCAGGCAGACACGCATCACCCATCCCATGTTCGACGATCTCCAGGCCGAGACGGGAACAGCCAACGAGTCGAAGCATGTCAGGATGTCGCAAGGCGCAACCCTGCGGCAAGCCCCTGGAGTCCGAGCTGCCGCGCGAGCCCGCCTCGTCAGTCCGCCGCGATCTCCGCGACCGCACCACCGTCGACGTGCCAGCGCCGCGTCAAGCGCACCGTGTCGAGCATGCGGCGATCGTGCGTCACCAGCAGGATCGTGCCGTCGAACGCTTCGAGCGCCTGCTCCAGCTGTTCGATCGCCTCGAGGTCCAGATGGTTGGTCGGCTCGTCGAGCACCAGCAGGTTGGTGCCGCGCGCCTGCAGCAGCGCCATCGCTGCGCGCGTGCGTTCGCCTGGCGACAGCGACGCCGCCGAACGCTGCAGCAGTGCTGTGTCGAGGCCGAACTTGGCCAGCAGCGTGCGCACGTCGGCGGTGGCCCACGACGGCAGGCAGCGGCCGAACACTTCGAGCACCGGCGCGTCGGCGACGAACGCGGTGCGCGCCTGTTCGATCTCGCCGACGACGACGCCCGAGCCGAGCGACGCGCTGCCGGCCGTCGGCTGCAGGCGCCCGAGCAGCAGCTGCAGCAACGTGCTCTTGCCACCGCCGTTCGGGCCGGTGATCGCCACGCGGTCGCGCACCATCAGCTGCAGGTCGAGCGGGCCGAGCGTGAACGCACCGCGCTGCACCATCGCACCGCGCAGCGAGCCGACGAGGTCGCCCGGCCGCGAGGCGGCGGCGATCGTGAACTGCAGCTTCCACTCCTTGCGCGGCGCCTCGACGGCATCGAGCCGTTCGATCATGCGCTCGGTCTGCCGCACCTTCGCCGCCTGCTGCTCACTGGTCTCGGCGCGGTAGGCCCGGCCGATCTTGTCGCGGTCCTTCGCCTTGCGCCGCGCGTTCTTGACGCCCTTCGCCATCCACGCGCGCTGCCGCCGCGCCCGCGACTCGAGCTCGGACTTGCGGTTGGCGAACGACTCGTAGGCTTCCTGCGCGTGGCGCCGCGCCGTCGAACGCTCCTCGAGGAACGCCGCGTAGCCGCCGCCGTAGGTGACGACGCGCTGCAGGCTGCGATCGATCTCGACGACCTTGGTGACCGTGCGCGTCAGGAACTCGCGGTCGTGGCTGACCAGCACGGTCGGCGCCTGCAGCTCCTGCACGAACTCCTCGAGCCGGTCGAGCCCGTCGATGTCGAGGTCGTTGGTCGGCTCGTCGAGCAGGTAGGCGTCGTAGCGCGACAGCAGCAGGGCGGCGAGGCCGGCGCGCGCCGCTTGTCCGCCGGACAGCGTCGTCATCGGGGCGGTGAGGTCGACGGCGAGGCCGAGGTCGGCGAGCACCGCGGCCGTGCGTTCGTCGAAGTCGGCGCCGCCGAGATGCAGCCAGCGCTCGAGCGCCTGCGAGTAGCGGTCGTCGGCGCCGGGCACGCTGTCGCCCATCGCCTGCGCCTCGTGCTGCATCGCCGCGTCGGCGGCGGCGACGCCGGTGCGCCGCAGCAGGAAGCCGTGCACGCTCTCGCCGGGCAGCCGTTCGGGCTCCTGGGCGAGGAAGCCGAGGTTGCCGTCGGGCGGGGCGGTCGTCACCGTGCCGGCGTCGGGCGCGCGCACGCCGGCGAGGATCTTCAGCAGCGTCGACTTGCCGGAGCCGTTCGGGCCGACCAGGCCGACCACGTCACCGGGCGCGACGACGAGGTCGAGGCCGGTGAACAGTTCGCGGCTGCCGAAGCTGGCGGCGATGCCGCGGGCGTGCAAGGTGACGGTCACCTGCGCAGTCTGGCACGGTGCGGTGGTGACCGCGAGCGGCTTGCCTCGCGTGCAGTCGTACCGACCGCATCCTCGGAGCGCGTTCGCCCGAAAACGTGCCGATGCGCTCACGCCCCCTCCGCCTGTCCATCGCCGCCGTCGGCGCCCTGCTGCTCACCCTTGCCTTGATGCCGTCGTGCAGCTCGACGTGGCCGCGCCGCAACCCGACCGGCGAGGTCTTCCCGACCGTCGCCGGCAAGTCGCTGGCCGGCGATGCGGTGACGCTGCCGGCGGTCGGCGCCGGCGCCCCGCTGCTGCTGCTGGTCGGCTACGAACAGGAGGCCCAGTTCGACCTCGACCGCTGGCTGTTCGGCCTCGACCAGGCCGGCTGGCGCGTGCGCACGTTCGAGGTGCCGACGCTGCCGGGCCTGGTGCCGCGGCTGCTGGCGGGCACCATCGACGGCGGCATGCGGCGCGGCATCCCGGCGGAGGACTGGGCCAGCGTGGTGACCGTCTATGGCGACGGCGCGCGCATCGCCGAGTTCACCGGCAACGAGGACGGCCTGACCGGGCGCATCGTGCTGCTCGACCGCGCGGGCAAGGTCGTGTGGTTCCACGACCGCGGATTCTCGGTGGCGCAGCTGAAGGCCCTGATGGCCGCGGCCAGCGTTCTCTAGCCCGGCAGCCCGCAGCGCGCCGAACACCGCGGGCAACGACCGACGGCAAGGGGACGACCGCGCATGCCGTCCAGAGGACCGCACTTCGTCCACCGGATCCATTTCTTGACTTTGTCTAAAGTCGGATGACGATGTCCATGAACCGTCCCTCATTTCGTCTCGCCGATCAAACCCATCGATCCGGAGGACCCGCCGTGTCTGTGACTCACCGCACCCCGACCAAGAACGCCTTCCGCCTGCTGCGCCGCTCCCTGCTGCTCGCCGTGGCTGTTGCCGCCGCCTGCTCGACCACCAGCCACAAGGACCACGCCATGAAGGACGCGCAGAACGGGGGCAAGTGCCCGGTGACCGGCATGTCGGGCGCGGCCGACGCGACCGCCGACGCCAGCCAGCGCTACACCGCGACCGGCGTCATGACCAACGACGACTGGTGGCCGAACCAGCTGAACCTGCGCGTGCTGCACCAGAATCCGCCGGCCGGCAACCCGCTGGGCGAGACGTTCGACTACGCGGCCGAGTTCCAGAAGCTCGACCTCGACGCGCTGAAGAAGGACATCGCGACGATGCTGACGACACAGCAGGACTGGTGGCCGGCCGACTACGGCAACTACGGCCCGCTGTTCATCCGCCTCGCGTGGCACAGTGCTGGCACCTACCGCGTCGCCGACGGCCGCGGTGGCGCCGCCGACGGCACCATCCGCTTCGCCCCGCTGAACAGCTGGCCCGACAACGCCAACCTCGACAAGGCGCGCCGCCTGCTGTGGCCGATCAAGCAGAAGTACGGCAACGCGATCTCGTGGGCCGACCTGATGATCCTGACCGGCAACGTCGCACTGGAGACGATGGGCTTCGACACCCTCGGCTTCGCCGGCGGCCGCGCGGACGTGTGGGAACCGCAGGCGGACGTGTTCTGGGGCCCGGAGAACGAGTGGTTGACCAACAAGCGCCACAAGGCGGAGCGCCAGCTCGACAACCCGCTGGCGGCGACGCAGATGGGCCTGATCTACGTCAACCCCGAGGGCCCGGACGGCGTGCCCGACCCGATGGCCGCGGCGCGCGACATCCGCACGACGTTCGGTCGCATGGCGATGAACGACGAGGAGACCGTGGCGCTGATCGCCGGCGGCCACACGCTTGGCAAGGCACACGGCGCCACGGCGCCGAAGCCCCACGTCGGCCCCGAGCCGGAGGCGGCCCCGCTCGAGGAGCAGGGCCTCGGCTGGAAGAACGCGTACGGCCGCGGCAACGCCGGTGACACCATCACCAGCGGCCTCGAAGGTGCCTGGACGTCGACGCCGGTGCAGTGGTCGCAGGGCTACTGGAAGAACCTGTTCCGCTACGAGTGGGAACTGGGCAAGGGCCCGGGCGGCGGCCACCAGTGGTTCCCGAAGGGCGACGCCAAGCGCGACGTGCCGGACGCGCACGATCCGAACAAGAAGCACCTGCCGATGATGTTCACCACGGACATCGCGCTGATCACCGACCCCGCCTACCGCAAGATCGCGCAGCGCTTCCACGAGCACCCGGACGAGTTCGACGCCGCGTTCGCTCGCGCCTGGTACAAGCTGACGCACCGCGACATGGGCCCGAAGGCGCGGCTGCTCGGCAAGGAAGTGCCGCCGGCCCAGCTCTGGCAGGACCCGGTGCCGGACGTCGACCACCCGCTGGTCGACGCGCAGGACCAGCAGGCGCTGAAGGCGAAGGTGCTGGCGTCGGGCCTGTCGACGTCGCAGCTGGTGACGACCGCGTGGGCGTCGGCGTCGACGTTCCGCGGCTCCGACCTGCGCGGCGGCGCCAACGGCGCGCGCATCCGCCTCGCCCCGCAGAAGGACTGGGCGGTCAACCAGCCGGCCGACCTGCAGAAGGTGCTCGCCGTGCTGGAGCGCATCCAGGCCGAATGGAACGCTTCGGCCCCGGGCGGCAAGAAGGTGTCGCTGGCGGACCTCATCGTGCTGGCGGGCAACGCTGGCGTCGAAGCGGCGTGCAAGCGCGCCGGCCACGAGGTCGCGGTGCCGTTCCACCCGGGCCGCACCGACGCGACCGACGCGATGACCGATGCGGCGTCGTTCGCCGTGCTCGAGCCGAAGGTCGACGGCTTCCGCAACTTCGTCGGCGCCAAGACCGATCGCCCGCTGCCGGAACTGCTGGTCGACCGCGCCCAGCTGCTCGGCCTGTCGGCGCCGGAGATGACGGTGCTGGTCGGCGGCCTGCGCGTGCTCGGCACCAACACCGGCGGCCAGAAGCACGGCGTGCTGACGGCGCGGCCGGAGACGCTGAGCAACGACTTCTTCGTCAACCTGCTCGACATGGGCACGGCCTGGTCGAAGTCGGCGAGCGGCAACGACCTCTACGAGGGCAAGGACCGCAAGACCGGTGCCCCGAAGTGGACGGCGACTGCGGTCGACCTGGTGTTCGGCGCCAACTCGCAGCTGCGCGCGATCGCCGAGGTCTACGCGGCGGCCGGCGGCGAGCAGCGCTTCGTCCGCGACTTCGTCGCCGCCTGGACGAAGGTCATGAACGCGGACCGCTTCGACCTGCCGGGCAAGCGCAGCTGAGCTCCAGCGGGGGCGTGGACTCCGGCCTGCCCCCAGCCCGGCGCGGGACGGCTGCCAAAGCCCCCGCGCCCGGCCCCATGGCACCGCCAGAACGCCGCGAGCGCCGGGGTCTGCGAGGTCTGTGCAGCAGACCTTTGCCAATGAAAGCGCCGCGGCGCACACTCTGCGGCACAACGCCAACCCCGTAGGAGGCTCGCCCGATGTTCGCTCAGCGGATGCGTCAGAAGGAGTCGGAGTTCTACTTCGTCAGCTACCCGGCCGAAGACCTGCTGCGCAAGGTCCGCTTCGTCACCAGGTTCTACGGCGAACGCGGCCAGGTCATCGGCGGCGACGGCCCGACCGACAGCAAGGGCAAGCAGAAGGAGCCCGACGAAGTCGAGCGCTACGTGCAGGCGATCGAGAAGAACAGCAAGTCGTTCCAGCGCGACCTGAACCGCCGAAAGATCAAGCAGATCAAGGACTTCTACCGCAACGAGTCGCGCCAGCCGGTGGTGCCGGGCGCGGTGCTGCTGTTCTCACCGGAGAAGCTCGAGTTCCAGCCGCTGAAGGGCATGGAGCGCGCCGGCAACCTGGTCGAGCCGCGCAGCGACTTCCTGATCATCGACGGCCAGCACCGCCTCGCCGGCCTGCACTTCTACCTGCAGGAGAAGGACGCCGACCGCCGCATCGACGTGCCGGTCGTGATCTTCGACGGCAAGACCAGCGACTTCGCGACGGAGATGTTCGTCGTCATCAACAGCACCCACACGCGCATCAACAAGTCGCACCTGATCGACCTGTACGAGCGCATCGAGTGGGGCACCGATCCGGAGAAGAAGTTCGCCGCGGCGCTGGTGCGCAGCCTCTACGAGGAGGACGACTCGCCGCTGCAGTACCACATCAACATGCTGGGTGGCCGCTCCAACCAGGAGATGTGGATCAACCAGGCGCAGATCTTCGGCGAGGTGCTGAAGCTGATCGCGCGCAAGGACGCGCAGCACCGCTTCAAGGACGGCCGCGGCTGGAGCAAGGAACGCGGCCACGGCCTGATCCGCGACGTGCTGAAGGCCCTGCGCAGCGCGTTCGGCAGTGCCTGGGGCGACAACAAGAACTTCATGGTGACGCGCGACGTCACCATCGAGGCCATGCTGCGCGTCGCCGGCGACGTCGCCGCGCACGTCGACGCGACGATCGCGCCGGGGCCGGAGCTGGTGAAGCTGCTGGAAGCGCGCTTCAAGCCGGTCGCCGAGCTGGCGAGCGAGTTCCGCCGCGAAGGCTTCTACGAGCGCTTCCCGGCGCGCGGACAGCTCGAGCGCATCGACATCATCCGGAAGCGCATCGCGCGGCAGGCCCGGTTCGAGTGAGGGCGCGCCGCCGGCGCCCGACGCTGGCGGCGCCCTAACGGTCCTCGGCCGACGGCAGCGGCAGTCCCACGCTGCGCAGCGGGCCGACCTCGATCGCCAGGACACCGACGAACGGTGCCGACGAACTGGCGCCGACGTCCATCTGCCACGGCACCGAGCGGCCGTGGCGGCGCCAGTCCGGCTGGTGCACGCCGAGCACGACCGGCGCGCCGTCGGCACCGCGGCCGATCGCCAGCAGCAGGCTCGCCGCCGGTTGCCGCAGCGAGCTGCGCAGTTCGCCACGGGCGACGTTCGTGGCGGCTGGCGTCGGCGGTGCCGCGGCCAACAGGCTCGCCGGATCGCTCGGCGCGGCCGGCACGAGTTCGCGCATACGCAGCTCGGCGGCAGCGATCACGGCGAGGCGATCCTGGGCGGTCGCGAGCTCGGCGTGCCATGCCCCCGGCAGCGCCAGCACCGCTTCCTGCTGCCGCACGAGCGCGCGCGCGATGCGCAGGTCCTCGAGGCCGGCGAACCAGTCCTGCACGGCGAGCACCACGGCGACCCCGAAGCCGACGCGCAGCGCCCCCGTACCGAAGCGGCACGCCAGCACGCCGCAGAGGCCAACCGGCAACAGGAACGTGGCGAACAGCGCCTCGCGCCAGCGGCCGACCGGCGGCTCAGCGTCGTAGCGCAGCACGTTCCACAGCACGACGGCGAGCGCGAACCACACGCAGCTCCACCACGGCGCCGCCCGCCAGCGCGCCGCTTGCGAACGATCGCCGACGAACAGCAGCAGCAGCGGCACGAGCCAACTGGCGGCCCCGAGCACCCACGCGTCGAGGTCGCTGTCGGGCAGCAGGTCGAGCCATGCTTCGCCGGCGTGCACGCACAGGTCGCGCACGAAGTCGCCGAACGGCGCGATCGCCAGCAGGCCGCTGCCGGCCGACACGCCGCGCGCCGCCATCGGCTCGATGCTGTACCAGCCGGCGGCGACGGTGGCGACGACGCACAGACCGACCCACCAGGCGATGCGGCGGCTGCCGGCGCGCGCGGCCATGGCGACGACAGCGGGCAACAGTGCGACACCGACGAACAGGCCGTGCGTGTGGCAGAACGGCGCCAGGCCGGCGAACAGGATCGCCCCGACGAGCCGAAGCGGTGCCCGTTCGAGGCGCGCGAGCCAGCCGAGTGCGGTGACGAGCAGCAAGGGCGCCAGCACGAGGCCGAGCCGTTCGCTGCGCAGCCAGACGAGGCCGAAGCCGGGGCTTGCGACCAGCAGGCCGGCGACCAGCACCGTCGCGTAGCCAGCGCCAGAACGAAGGTCGAAGGCGCGGCGCAGCAGCGTGCCGAGGCCGAGCGCCAGCAGCAGCGCTGCGAATGCGGATACCCACGCGACCGAGGCGATGGTCGCCCCTGGGATCGCGAGCGCCGCCTGCTGCAGCGCTTCGGCGACCACGTGCCGCGCACTGTCCGTCGGTTCGAGCAGCGTGTCCCAGCGCCAGTCGGCGACGCTCTCGCGCAGCTGGAAGCGATCGCGGGTCGGTTCGGGCCAGGCGGCGGCGAACGAGGTCCAGACGAACACCGCGAGGGCCGGCACGGCCGCGAGCAGCCACGACGATGCCGCCAGCAGGACCTTGCTACGACCGGGTGCAGGGGAGTCCATGGGGACGCGACGGTATCAGCCCGCCGCCGTTCCGCCTTGGATCAGCTCGCCGGTGTGGCGCGCACGCTCCTGCCAGGTGCCGAGCGCCTGGCCCTGCCGCGACGGGCAGATCTCGAACAGCGGGCAGTCCTCGCACTTCGGCCCCTTCGCCAGGCAGACATACCGACCGAGCAGCAGCAGGCGATGCCCGCCGTCGATCCACTGGT
>CANGSN010000028.1 GCA_947455805.1 Planctomycetota bacterium | reverse complement strand
GGACGCGCATCGGCCGCAGGAGGAGGCGCGCGCTCGACTGGATCAGGCCATCCATCGCCGCCAGGAGGCCGAGGCGCAGGTGGCGCGGCGCATCGACCTCGCGGACCGTCTCGGCGAAGCAGAGCATGCGGCGAACCAGGCCACGCTGGCGCTGCCGGCAGACCAGCAAGCCGTCGTGGCGTCATTTGGTGGCCTCCCGGAACTGTCGACCCTCGACGCCCTCGTCGAGCGACTGCGCGTGCGCGAGCGGCCTCTTTCCTGGTGGTGGCGGTCGCTGCGGCGCCTTGGGCATCTGCTGCTGCGGCTGCTCGGTCAGCGACCCGACGGCCCCTTAAGGGCGCAGCTCACCCAGTTCCTGGCACAGTTCGCGAAGGCGACGAGTGGCTGCATTCCTTTGCCGACGGCCGACCTTCGTGGTGGCTTGACCGCCGAGATCGAACGGCTGCGCCCCTTCCTTGCCGCCTGCCAGCTCCGCGTGGCCGGCGAGAGCATTCGCAAGGAGATTGAGACGCTGCCAAGCCACGAGCAACTGCAGGAGTCGCTGCAGAGCGCCATCGGCGCCCTGCACGGAGCCACCGTCGACGCGATCCGCCACGTCGCCGAACGCTCCAATGCCGAGCTCAGCCCACGGACGCGGCAGCGGTTCGCCGAGATTCGGGCGGCCCTGATCAATCACGACGGGACGCCCAACCTGCGCGACTTCGAGGCGGCCTTCCGTGACTGCCTCGACGATCTCCTCAAGCACTTCCCGCTTTGGGCGGTGTCGAATCTCTCCGCGCACAAGGCGATGCCCCTGGCGGCCGGTCGAGTGGAGCTGCTGATCCTGGACGAGGCGAGCCAATGCGACATCCCGTCCGTGGTTCCGCTGCTGTTCCGGGCCAAGCGCGCCCTCATCGTCGGCGACCCGATGCAGCTCGGGCACATCACGACGATGCAGAAGTCGGCGGAGTTGCGCCTGCGAGGCAGGTTCGGCCTGGCCGACTCACTCCATCTGGAACGGTTCTCGGCGGGCGCCAACAGCATCTACGATCTCGCGGCCTCGTCGCAGAACTGCGATGGCCTTTCGCAGCTGAAGGCCCACTACCGCTGCGACCCGCAGATCGCCGGATACTTCAACGCCGCCTTCTACAAGAAGAGCCTGCGTGTGATGACGAACACCAGCTTGCTGCGGAAGCTGCCGACGTCCGCCGGCACGCTCCGAGCCTGCGAATGGACCGATGTCCGCGGCGACATCGTCGCGGCTTCTGCCGGATGCCACAGCCAGGCCGAGGTCGATGAAGTGGTGCGGCAGATCGGCTGGTTGCACGACGTTGGATTCGAAGGGACGGTCGGCGTCGTGACGCCCTTCCGCGTGCAAGCCAACCGCATCAACGATGCGGTCACCGCGAAGTTCGGCGGCGAGATGCTGGATCGCATGCGGTTCCTGTCTCACACGGTGGACGGGTTCCAGGGCGACGAGCGCGACGTGATCCTGTTCTCGATGTGCGCCGGGCCGGGCATGCCGGATGGCTCGCGTGGCTTCCTGGCGTCGGCCCCCAACCGCTTCAACGTCGCGATCAGTCGCGGCAAGGCTTGCGTGCGGGTGATCGGCAACCGGCACTGGGCCGAGAACTGCGGTATCGGCCACATCACCAGCCTGGTCGCCGCGTGCCAGGTACCGGACGAGCAGTATGTGCCACGAAAGCACCTGATCGGACCGGTCTGGGAGCCGAAGCTGGCGCGGGCACTGCAGGCCGCAGGGATCGACTTCCGCCAGCAGTACCCGACCTGCGGCTACTACCTCGACTTCGCCCTGGTGTCGGAAAACGCCCGCCTCGACATCGAAGTCGATGGGGAGATGTGGCACCGTGGTAGCGATGGGAAACGACTCGTCGACGACATCTACCGCGACCATGTGCTGCGTGCCGCGGGGTGGGAAGTGCTGCGGTTCTGGGTCTACGAACTGAAGGAAGACATCGATGGCTGTATCCACACCATCCGCACCGCATGGGAACGCGCCCAGCAGCGACGCGGCTGAGGCGCAGCGGATCCGCTCGCTGGCGAACGACTACGACGACAAGCCGGTCCAAGCGCCCCGAGTCTGGCCGAGCGCTCTGTTCCTCGGCGGGCTGGTGGCGCTGGCGATCGGTGCGCAGGCCTATGGCCTGAAGAGCATCGCAGCCTACGCCACCATGCAGGCACAGATGGACGGCCTGAGGCAGGACCAGGAGCGCATGACGGGCGAGGTCGCGCAGCTGCGCTCCGAACGCGGCAAGATCGCGGGCGAGTTCGACGCGCGCTCCGCGGAGCTCGCGCACGTGCAAGAGCAACTCGTGCGGGCTGCCAAGGAACGCCAGATGGCAGAGGAGGCGCTGACGGCAGCGCAGCAGGGCATGGCACAGGCCCGCGAAGCGCGGCTGGCCGAAGACGCGAAAGCGGCTGCGGCCAAAGGCAAGCTAGACGAGCTGACTACGGCCAGCAGCGACAAGGCTGCTGAGGTTTCGGGGCTGAAGGAGCAGGAACGGACGCTGCGGGCGAGCATTGCCGCACTGGAACCGGTTCGCAGCGCACTCGATGCCACGCTGAAGTCGCTCGGTGAGCAGTCGCGCATCCTGAACGAGACCGAGCAGCAACTTCGGCAGCGGCGCACCGAAGTCGGTCAGGCGCAGCAACAACTTGCGGAAGCCAACACCCAATTGGCGACAGCGCAGACCCGACAAGCGCAAGCCACTGCGACGGAACAGGACATCGCCAAGCTGCAGGGCAGCCAGGCCGACGCCCAACGCGAGCTGAACAGCTCGCGCGAGGCCTTGGCCATCAAGAGCCAGACGCTGGGCGAACTCGAGAAGGAGCTCGAGTCGAAGCGTCGCACTCTTGCGGAGCTCGAGGGCCGGCAGACCGCGATGCGCGCGCAGCTCGAGCAACTCGAGTCGCGGGTGAAGGACCTGGCAACGCGCGAGCCCGCGCTGAAGGCTTCGATTGCCGCGGCCGAGGATAAGGAGGCCCAGCTGAAGGGCCGCCTGCAGTCGTTGGGCAAGAGCATCCAGGACGACGAAAAGGCGCGCGACGTCCAAGCCGCTGACGTCGCGAAGGCAACCGGCGAGCTGGCTGCGACCCAGCAGTCGCTGGCGCAACTCCGGACTCAGAAGGCGAGCCTCGATCTTGAAGTTGCGGCTCTCGATGGACAGCGGGCCCGACTGGCCAAGGACGTGGCGCAGGCGACCAACGAACAGGTGCAGATCTCCGCCGGCATCAAGCAGATGATCGAGCGGGAAGTCACCGATGGCCTGCGCGCCCTGTTCGCAGCGGTCCAGGAAGCGTCGAAGTCCGCGGCCGCTGCCCAGCAGCAAGCGCAGCCAAGAGCTCAGGACGGGACCGGCTCCGAGGGCAAGAAGTAGCCATGGAGGAGATCCTCTACCCCTATCTGTTCGCGGCGCTCGTCTCGGTCATCGTCATGGTGAGCGCCTGGTTCGCCTTCGTGCGCAACCAGAAGGAAGCGTTGGCGCACCGACAGAAGTCAGAGCGCCTACCGGACTACCTCACGTTCCTGGACCTCGGCGACAAGATCACCGAGCGATCGCAGCGACTCGAGGAACTGACCCAGCAGTTGCGCCAGGCAGAGGCCATTGTCGCGGAGGCTACCGAAGCGCGCGCCTTCCTCGCGCAGAACGCGGACGCGATCCAGCAAGCTCGCCTCGCCAGAGAGGAGCTGCAGAAGTCGGAATCGCAGCTTGTCACGGCGAAGGAGCAGCTCGCCCTGCTGATGGAAGAACACCGCAAGGTATTCGAGGCGAAGAACAAGGCCGAGTTCGACCGCGAGCAGCAGCAACGCCTGACGGACACACTGAAGCGCGAGGAGGCGGAGCTGAAAGCCGCGGTGAAGTCGCTGGTGGAACGGGTGAAAAGCTGCGAAGAGGAACGCCGCCAACTACTGCTCGACACGAACCAGCTGCTGGCGAAGATCGGCGGGCTTCGTGCGGAGGTTGCCGCGCTCGAGGCGCGCAAGGGTCAGCTTGCCAGCGAGGTCGAAGAACTGGCCGCGCGGGCGGGCGAGGCCAAGGCCACGCTCAAGCAACTGGAGTCCGAAGAACAGCGCCTCAGCGCGATCAAGCGACAGCTGACCGTGGAACTCGGGGATGATGCGACACCGAGGGACGACGACCCGGACGGCTTCGCCGACCTGAAGGCTGCAGCGATCCCGAAGCAACACATGCCACGACCCGCCCCGGCCGTTGCGGAGGCGACTGCGATCCAAGAGGTCGCAGCCCTGCTGGAACGGAAGGGACTACGCTTCCACCCGCGCGTCCTGCATGCCTTCCACACCTCCCTGAAGGTGCAAGGCGAGTCTCCTCTGCTGGTGCTGGCCGGCATCAGCGGCACCGGCAAGAGCCTGCTGCCGCAGTGCTACGCCGAGGCAATCGGCATCCACTGCCACGTCGTGCCCGTGCAGCCGCGGTGGGACGGTCCGCAGGATCTGCTCGGCTTTTACCACCACCTCGAGCGCCGGTACAAGGCCACGCCGCTGACCCATGCGCTCGTGCAGTTCGATCGGTTTCGCCCCATCGATGGCTATGCCGAGAACGACCTCAGCGACCGCATGCTGATGGTCGTGCTCGACGAGATGAACCTCGCGCGCGTCGAGTACTACTTCAGCGAGTTCCTCAGTCGCCTGGAGACGCGTCGTGACGTGGATTTGGCGACCGAGGCTGGCAGGGCACGGGCAGCCATTCCGATCGAGCTCGGAGGTCGAGGTGGCAGCAGTCGCAGCTACCCGCTGATCGTCGACCGGAATGTGATGTTCGTCGGCACCATCAACGAAGACGAGTCCACGCAGACGCTCTCGGACAAGGTCGTGGACCGAGCCAACGTGCTTCGCTTTGGCAGGCCGCTGCGGCTGGCCGCTCCAGCACCCGAAGACACGGGCCGCCCACCGCTCGAGCCGGGCCACCTGCTTTGGAAGACCTGGCAGCAGTGGCTCCAAGCCGCCGACACGCTCACAGCCAGTGACGAAGATCGCATCGCAAAGACTGCAGCGCAGGCGAACGACGCCCTGGGGCGCATCGGCCGAGCCTTCGGCCACCGTACGTTCCGCGCCATGCAAGCCTACGCGCAGCAGTACCCGAGGAGCGAGAACCCCAACGGCCTGCAGTTCGCCTTGGCAGACCAGATCGAGCAGCGGGTTCTACCGAAGCTCCGTGGAATCGACCCCTCCGAGAACGCTGCGCGCGACTGCATCAATCAGGTGCTAGAAATCGTCGAGGGCCTTGGCGACACGGAGCTATACAAGGCAATCGAAGAGGCCCGCCAGGGGCACAGCTTCTGGTGGCAGGGACTCGATCGGAAGTCATGACCAGGGCGCCAGCACGCCCCGCGCCGTGGCCAGCGGATGCTGGGAACAATGGCACCGAACGCCCGTTCGCGGAGCTGGACACGAAGGCGCTTGCGAACGCGACAGTCCGTTGGTCAGAGGCGCAACGCGCTGCCCGCCCAACCGGAATCACGAGCCACCGCGGTCTTGAGCTCTGGGAGCTTCCGGCGGAAGTGCCTGCCCACGACTCGGAGCTGGAGATCCAGACTCGCAATGGGATCAGCAGGGTACGAACCTACCTCAGCGAGCAGAGCCACGCCCCGACTCCTGCACGCCGCGACCAGGGCGACGCGTGGGAGAGACTGGTCGGGTTCCACATGGAGCGCATTACCGCGTGGATGGAAGAAGCGGGGCGACAAGAAGCGACGATCCAGTCTGCGGGCAAGACGCTGGTGCCTTGGCTTCGGTTCGACGAGGACTACTGGCGGAATGCGGACTCGACCAAGGAGCCGCCACGCCACCTCATTGTCAGGATCGCCGAGGAGTGCAGTGCTTGGGTAGTCGACCTTTGCGAACGGCCAAGGCAGGTGCTGCGACGAGTCCGCCGCCAACTGCCGCTGGCGCAGGCTCATGACATCGACGACGCGTGCATTCGCTGGCTGACGCGACAACCGGGCCGCACGACGGCAGAACGAGCCGGTCCGCGGCAACGAATCCTGGCAGTTGCCCGTGAGGACACCGTGGATACTCCGGAGAACCGAGTACTGCGCGACTTCCTCCGGCTGTCGATCGAGGCCGCGGGCCGCTACCTTCGCACCTACAAGGGGAAGTTCGCCGACTCAAAGCGAGTGGCTTCGGTCAGCAGGTACTCGGACACCATCCAGAGGCTGCTGAGGCAGTCCCCGATCGCGAGCGTTCCCAGCCTGGTCGGTGAACCAGCCCGCAACTACGTGCTGCAGTTCGATGTCCGCTACGCCCGGATGTGGAGCTACTACGACCGGCTCCGCCGGCAGGCAGAGGAGCGTGACAACCTGCTTGGTTGGCGCCACCGCGTGTGGACGGAGTTCTGCGAACTGCTGGTGCGAAAGCAGGCTGATCTTGTGTTGGGGTCACTCCAGGCCGCGGCCGAAGCGGGCTCACGCCGGAAGGGGCAGCACGTAGGCCCCGCAGTCCTCCACCGTGAGGCGAGCTTCGGGCACTTCCTGGACACCAGGACCTACGCAGGCCTTTGGCCGGTTGGTGGCAGCAGCACACAGACGTGCCTCAGCATCCATCGCACTGGCGACCTGGCAGACCACCCAGCGCGCAGCGTCCAACAGCTGGCCCCTCTTCTGCCGGACCTGGTCATGACCAAAGGACCGGCGTTCGATCGACAGAACGCAACCCACGTCGTGGGCATCTGGGGACTCTTCGCCCCGATGGACTCCGATGCAGAAGCGCGCGCACAGGCGAGGTGCCTGCAGGAGGCGTTGCAGACCCACGCAGCGAACAGCGTGCGAGGGCTACTGCTGCTGCCAACGACCGAGGCGAGTCCCGTGGATGACGACCTGGGTAGCGGTCGCGTAGGCTGCTTTCGCATCCGCCTGCCAGACCAAGTGATCACCCCCGCCTCGGTGGGTGCAGCGATCGGGACCTTCCTGCGCGCGGTGCTCGCATGACCAAGGGCGCCGTCGGGCTCGATTTCGACCCCGTGCAACCTACGGCGTGCCTTGGGTCCGAGGTCGGCGATGCCGCAGTGCATGCAGCACTGTCCGACTTCCCCGCGGCCTACGTGGCATCTCCGTTGCCAGATGGCCCGCTGGCTCTCGACTACCGATGGCCAGCCAGCCACGTGGGTACAGGCCTGGAGGGCGACGCGGATCCACACCTCAGACGCATCCCTCTCGCCTACGCATTCGAGCTGCTGCTCGCAGCACCCGACAGCCACATCGGGGGCGCCATGGGCAAGAGCAATGCCAGTGTACTGACTACCGCTGAGGCGCTTGGCTCGGCCGCCGAAGAGCTCCTCGCGCAGACTGCAGGACCACCGTCACGCGCAATCGCGGTCGCCGTCCCCAACGCGATCCAGGAGTTTGCGCAGGACAGGCTGCTGCGGGGCATGGGCCGTGGCCTGCAGGCCCGTGGCCGGACCGGAGACACGGTATCGCTCGTATGGCGTCCGGTAGCGGCGGCTCTGCATTGGCTCGAGAAGTTCGGCCAGCAGCTGCCGAACCACGAGGGAGAAGATCGCCAATCCATCGGCCGGCTCCTGCACGTGCATCTCGGCTTCGAAGCCTGGGAGTCGACGGTGCTCGAGGTGGTTCGCTGCCACCACAAGGGGGCCACGTGGCTCCTGCCCGGACGCCGCAAGCCGCAGTCGAGCGATCTCCTGCTGCAGGTGCCGCTTGCTCATTTCGAAGCTCTTGCCAAGTCCACGCTCCCGGCCCTGGTGCAGCAACCGGTGGCACGACAGACGGACATGGCCTGGCATGCCTACTGGTTGTCGTCACTGCTCAGCGAAGTCTGCGGACCAGGCCGGCTCACCAACCAGCACCTCCCTTGGCTGACGCCCGCGTCCACGCACCAGGTGCGCCTCGAGTTCCTCCGGCGAATCAAGGCGAACGCTCCAACACAGCCTCGCTGGCTACCGCGGCTGCGCCACCAAGCAAACGTCGCCACTATGGACCTGACCCACTGGCTGCGGGGCCTCAACACAGCCACGCGCGCTGGGTTGCTCGGTGCGGTGGTCACCGGGCCGCTTGCCAAGATTCCGAATGGCGCAGCCACGTTCGGGGCGGACATCCTGACGAATCACGGCCTCCAGATGGAACGGGTGTTGGTCGACGCAGACGGAGGTCGGAGCCTGGTAGCAGAAGGCGCGATGACATTCGCGCGACGACGGAAGACCGGCGAGCCCACCTACTTGGACACGCTGCCGAAGGTCACGACCATCCTGAACGTGCGCGGAGAACCAGCCTGGCACGACCTTCTTGCGGATGAGCACGAGTGGGTGCTCGTCGAAGCCGAGCCTTGGAGGAGCAGCAACACGTCGTTCCGCTACCAGATCGATCGCGGACAGCGAGAACTCGAACTTGTCATCCACCGCGAGGGGGCACCGACCTGCCGCAAGGTCGCGATCCAGTTCGATGGAGCCACCAAGGAGGCATGCCCCGTGGCCTTGAACATCGAGATGGAGCCCGGGCAAGGCAACCCGCGAGTGGAGGTCGTGCCAGAAGACCGGCGGCTGTTCCGAGGGCGCAGATTGCAGCTCGACTGGAATCTGGCGACAGACACCCAGCGCACCCCGGAAGAGGAGCTCGAAGCCGTCCCCCGCGCATTCCCCCAAGCAGAGCCGAGGGGAGCCAGTCGTTGGCAGTGGCAGGAGAGGATCGTTCCCGATCCTGCTCTGCGCGGTAACGGACTGCGTTCCGTTGTCGCCGACTACTTGGCGGCACCACATCGCTGGACCCGCAAGCCATCGGAGAGTGAGACTCCGCGCAATCTCCGCCTCCTCCGGAAGTGGTTTCGCTGGCCGCGTCCCCGCGAAACGGAGGCTGCCGTGTCCAGCGAGGGACGGGTGTGTGGTTCAGACGCGGACCAACTTCAGCTTGACCGATTCGTCAGCGCGCTGGTCGACAGGATTCCGACAGCAGACCAGCCCACCCGTCGAGAGCTTCTGGTCACTCTTGGAGCCACATCCACAGGCTCTGCGTCGGCCATGAGCCTACTCCGCGCACAACTCATCAACGCGAACCGAAGTCCGACCGTCCACGACAGACGCGCCATCGTCTACGCCTGCGGCAACTGCTTCCGGACGCCCGAAGACTGCGAGTTGCTCTACCGATACTGGGACCGCACGGAATCTCCCGACTACGTCGATGCAGAGGCCTTGGCTACCTGCTGTCTCTACCGCGAGTCCGCACTCGAACGGGTCGAGACCGCGCGTGTCGAGCTATGGCTAGGCAAGCTCTGCCCAATGCTGGTCACGTGGCCGGGGAACACGGGGGTGCCCCTGCCCCTCAGTCGCGCAGCTCTCGCTATCGGCTGTCTGATGCGTCGCAGGATCTGGGACAGCTCGCTCCTGGCGCCAGGGACCCCGCTCTACGCGAGAGTGAAGTCCGGCGTGTCCGCAGCGAAATCGAGGATCAGCCCTGGCAGCCCATCGGCCAGAAGGGCGATCGGCTACCTGCAGGTCGTCATCGACTACATCGATCGCCGAGGCACCGGTCGCCTGTCTCCGATCCTGATGGACGGCGACGAGGCCGAGGAATGAACGGAGGCCCGTCTCCCTGGCACCAAACAGGGAGCCGAGGGCGTCAATGTCCAGCCGCACATCGCAGACACCCAGGCCCCTGAGCGGCGCGCGGACAGCGCTGCGACTGACAAACTCGACTGTCATTCGAGCTCCGAATCGTGACACCCTGTCGCCTCGCGGTGCGACACGATGCGGCACCTTGCGCGACGGAGAGAACACGCTGCGATACGAGGCAATGCCGGATTCGGCTACGATTCCGGGGTCGCATCGGCGGTTCGGCGATGGCCATCGCGCCCCTTCTTCCGCGGTCCAGTTCAAGGAACGCATCGCCAAGTGAGGCGGTGACCCTCCACGCGGCGCGAACGGTGCGCGAGCCCGCGCACCGATTCCCTCACTGAATCGTCGCCGCCACCCCGTTCGACAGCACCACACCCTCCGGCCCCGCCGCGTCGAACGCCAGCGCCTGCGCCCACAGGCCCGTACCGAGCAGGCTCGCCGTCCACGGAATGCCGACCGGCGTCGTGAACGTGCCGAGCGCATCCGCGATCCCCGGCACCAGCACCGCCGGCACGACGACCAGCGTGCCGCCGAACAGCGGCAGCGCGGTGCCCTGGAAGCCCAAGCCCATCGCCACCAGCGAGCCGGGCACGGCCCGATGCAGCTGCGCCTGCAGCACACCCCCGAGGCCGGCGCGGCCGTACATCGACGCGCCGAGCACACCTGCCGTCCCCACCATGCCGCTGCCGAACGTGCCGATCGCGCCGCCGGGCAAGCGCGACACCAGCAAGCCGACCGCGTCGGCGACGACCGCCTGGCCGCTGCGGCCGCGCACCGTCAACGTCGTCGTGCCCGCCGGCAGCCAGAAGGTCGCCAGCTCGCGCCAGCCGCTCGGCGCCGCCGTCGACTCGTCGACCGCCAGCACCGTGGTGCCGCCGGCGTGCACGAACTCGAACGGCGCGCCGGTGGCGAGACCCGACGCGTTCGGCACGGTGGTGCACAGCGTCCACAGCCCCGCACTCGGCGCCGACAGCGTGTAGACGACCTGCTCGTTCGAACCCGACGCGGGCAACGTCATGCGCGCGGTGCCGCCGCTCGAGCCGGCGAGGCTCGTCGGCAGGAAGCCCGGCGTGAACGTCGTCGACGGCGCGTTCTCCTCGACCACCACCATCGGCGGCCGCCAGCCGGCGGGCTGCCCGGGCACCGCGGCGGCGGTCTGGAAGTAGTTCGATTGCAGCGACGGCAGGTCGTCGTAGAGCCCTTCCGCGTACCAGAACACGTGCCCCGGCAGGTTGCGCGCGCGGTTGGCGGCGACCATGCCGAGCACTTCGCTGGTCGGCGTGCCGGTGATCGCGCGGATGCCCGGCGCCACCTTGCTGCGCAGCGGCACCGGCACCGGCGCCAGCTGCTGGTCGAGCGTCGTCGTGTACTGCGCGATCGTCGTGCGGTAGACCTGCGGGTAGATCAGGTCGATCGACGACGCCGTCACCCACTGCGGCCAGTCCTGCAGGAAGTTGTCGTATGAGCCCGGCCACACCGTCGGCGCGTCGGTGACGCGCACCGAGCTGCGCACCGCCTTGGCGGCGTTGTAGAGCGACGTGTGGAACGCGTTCAGCCCGTCGGCGCGCCAGCGCTTCCAGGCGGCGTTGTTGACGTTCGTCGGCGGATTGTTGCCGGTCGCCGCCAGGTAGGCGGCGCTGGTCGTCGCGTCGTAGCCGAAGCTGGTCGACGGATAGCGGCAGCGATCGAACTGCACGCCGTCGACGTCGTAGCGGCGCACCACCTCGACCACGAGGTCGATCAGGAACTGCCGCACCGCCGGATGCTGGTGGCTCGCCCAGGTGAAGAAACCGCCGGCGCCGTCGCTGACCTGCGTGTTGCCGACGTTGTCCTGGGCGACCCAGCTCGGGTTGGCGTTCAGCACCGGCCCGCGGCCGTTGGCGCCCGCGTACCAGCCGCTCCAGCCGAACATGAAGCCGTACTCGAACCAGGCTTCGACCTCGATGCCGCGGCGGTGCGCTTCGAACACGAACTCGGCCAGCGGATCGCGCCCGACGTAGGACGGGTCCGGATCCTGCGTGACGCCGCAGGCGGCGGCCAGCACCGAGCTCGGATGGATCGTGTAGCCGCGGCTCCAGACGTTGACGCAGACGCAGTTGCAGTTCGCCGCGACCAGCTGGTCGAGCGTGCTCTGGATCTTCGCGCGCGAGGTCAGGCCGTCGCGCGCGACCCAGACGCCTCGCATTTCGACCTGGGCGGCGAGGGTGGTGGCGAGCGCAGCGACGAACGCGAGGGCAGCGGCGAACCGCGAGGAGTGCTTCATGGGATGGCAATCACGGCAGCACGAGCTGCAGCCCGTTGCTGAACACGAGCGATGCGAGGGCGAAGTTCTCGAGCACGATGCCCTGGGCGGTGACGCCGAAGCCCGCGAACCCGCCCGGAAACGTCAAGGGGGCGCTGCCGAAGCCGCTGCCGGCGGCGCCTGCACCACTGACGTACGGACCGAGCGCCACCAGCAGCGGATCGACGCGCAGCGTACAGCCGCCACCGAGTGGCAGGTCCAAGCGGTCGGTGCCGAGTGCCACGAGCGCCAGCGAGTTCGGCGCGAAGCCGGCGAGCGCCCAGGTGAACGCGCCGCCGGTGCCGGGTTGCAGCGCACTGCTGCCGTCGAGCACGGGCACCACGCCGCCGAAGCCGGCACAGCCGCCGCCGTAGCGATGGTGCGGCGGCACGCTGACGGCGAACAGGTGCACGCGGCGGTTGGCGAAGTCGCTGATCGCCAGCGTGCCGGTGCCGGCGTGGAACGAGAAGTCGTAGGCGCCGGTGCCGGTCGGCGGCTGGAACGTGCCCCAGTCGATGCGATCCGGCGTGCCGTCGAGGCGCGTCGCCTTCACCACGTCGAACCAGCTCTGGCCCATGGCCGTCTGGAAGCGATCGTTCCACAGCACCACGGCGCCGGTCGGCGTGCGCACGACGGCGACGTTCTGCAGCGCCACGGTGTCGGCGTCGTTCGCGTCGGCGAACAGCAGCATCGTGCAGTCGTTGTCGCCGGTGCGTTGGCCGACCACCACGTTGTTGGACGCGCGCAGGTAGATGTCGCCGTTGGCGTCGTCGAAGTCGAGGTCGCGGAAGAACGTGCCGAGGCCGGGCACATTCAGGTGCATGCCGCTCGCGAACGTCCAGAGGTCGGCGCCGAGCAGCGTGTCCTGCAGCGCGCGACCGGTGGTGCCAAAGCGCGCCCATGCGACGCCACGACCGAGTGCCGTGCCGCCGGGCCAACCCGGATCGAAGCCGACGCCGCTGCTGCCGCGCCCGGCCCGGACCCAGCTCTGCGTGCCGCCGATCCACAGCTGCAGGCCGTCGGGCGCGACCGGCGCGGCGCCGTTGTCGTAGCCGACGGCGAGCCGGACGCCGGCGCCGTCGAACGCCAGGTTGATGAAGCCGCGCTGCGGATTGGTGCCGGGCTCGACGCCGAACGGCGCACTCCACACCGGGTTGGTCAGCGCGTTGCTGCAGCGCGCCAGCGCGACCGCCGCCAGCAACGAGCCGTTGTTGTAGCCGCCGACGACGAGGTCGGTGCCGTTCCACGCCACCGACGATGCGGTGGTGCCGATGCCGAGCGTCGAGACGTCGAAGCCGGCGAGGTGCGTCATCACCACCTGGCCAGCACACGGCAGGCACAGGCTGACGGCCGACACGAGGTGGATGGCGTGGCGGTGCATGGAACGATCTCGCGAGGGCAAGGCGAGACGAGCCAGTATGCAGAGGCCGTCCGCGAGCGTCCACCCGCGCGCCGCGATCGAGGTGGCCGACCGCGAACGAGCCCTCGCGCTGGCCGCGATGCCACGGCAGGATGCCGGCCCCCCCATGCCCTCCCTCGCCGTGCTGCTGGCGCTGTGCCTGTGCGTGCTGTTCGTGGCCCACCGGCTCTACGGGCGCCTGCTGGCGCGCTGGTTCGGCCTCGATGCCTCGGCCGCGACGCCGGCGCACGTGCACCAGGACGGCGAGGACTTCGTGCCGACCGGGCGCTTCTACCTGCTGTCGCAGCACTTCTCGGCGATCTCGGCGGCGGGCCCGATCGCCGGCCCGATCCTCGCCGCGACCGCGTTCGGCTGGCAGCCGGCGTTCTGGTGGATCCTGCTCGGCTGCATCTTCATCGGCGCCATGCACGACTTCGCGGCGCTGGTCGGTTCGGTGCGCCACGGCGGCGGCTCGATCGCGCAGATCCTCGGCCGCTACCTGAATCGCCGCAGCTACGCGGCGTTCACCATCTACATCTGGCTGGCGCTGATCCTGGTGATCGTCGCCTTCACCGACATGACGGCGAACGCGTTCGTCACCGCCCTCGACGTCGCCGTGCCCGGCAGCGACGGCGGCAAGGTCGCGGTCGACGGCGGCGGCGTCGCCGCGAGCTCGATGCTCTACCTCGGGCTCAGCCTGGCGATGGGGCTCGTGGTGAAGTTCCTGCGGCCGCCGCTGTGGCTGTCGACGCTGGTGTTCGTGCCGGCGGTCGGCGTCGCCATCTGGC
>CANGSN010000027.1 GCA_947455805.1 Planctomycetota bacterium | reverse complement strand
TGCAGGCCGCGGGAGAGGGCGGCGCGGGATTCGGCCTCGCAGAGCAGGTGCAGGTGGTCGTTGAGGACTGCGTAGTGGCAGAGGCGGAACGTGCCGGCGAGTTTGCGTTGGCAGCCGGCGGCGAACGCCGCGCGAAGGGTTTCGTATTCGCGCTTGCTGCGCAAGCGCGGCAAGCCGCTGCGCAGCTTGAGGGTGACGTGCACGGGGAAGCGCTTGCCGAGCGGGGCGCGCTCGCGGTGGTCGACGCCAGGTCGGCCGGGGATCTTCGGCTTGCGACCGGCACCCTTTCGCGCACCGCCGCGCCCGGTGCGGAACGGCAGCAGCGGGGTGGCACGTTCTCCAGTGGAGCGCTGGCCGCGAACAGCCTTCGAGCCACCATCTTGGACCGCTTCGGCCTTGGTCTGTCCCACTGGAGATCGTCGCTTCGCAGCCATCGCGTTTGATTGCGCACATATACAGCCAGAGTCCCCGAGATGCAAGGGCTGGAGCAAGACGCTTCACGGAAGCCATGGAACGAGACGAATGCGATGCGTGAGTGGATTCCAAATCATCCAAGAGTGGGAGAAGGGCGACCTGACGATGGCGGGCGTTTGCCGCAAGTACGGCGTCAGTCGACCGACAGGCCACCAGTGGATTCAGCGCTACTTGGAGATCGAGGCCGACGCACGATCCACGTCGGCACTGCCCTCGCTGGCGAGCCCGTGTTCCTTCAACCGATCGACGAGCGCTGCTGGGAGGTCTTCTTCGGTCCAGTGCTGCTCGGCGTGGTGGACTCCAGCGAATCGAAAGGTGACCTGCTTCAGCCGCGGCGTCGCTGGAAGAAGGTGTCAACCATGGAGTCGGTCCGAAGTGTCAACCATGTTTCCGGTTGCACAAGCCTACGTTGGGACGACCGAGGAGCGCAGGCTCTGCGCAGCTGCGCAGGCGACCGCCAAGCATGACCTCGAGAGTCCGTATGCTGGCTTTCTTCTCCGCCCCTCCCCTGGCCACACGAGCACAGCGTCTACCGACCACCCCTCGCGAGGACCCGCCCCAGGACCTTGCTGGACGGGCTCGCGCAGCGGCGCTCCGAGGCCGGCAGCATGAGAATCTCCGCGCCGCGCGAAGAACTACAGAACAAGTAGATCAGGCCGCGGGCGGCGCGCTCCGCCGGTAGACGAAGTGGTAGACGAGCGCCACGAACAGCCCACCGCCGATCAGGTTGCCGAGCACGACGGGTGCCAGGTTGCCGAGCGCACCTTCGAGCGTCACCGGCGGCGCACCGACCGCGGTCAGCAGCCACGCGATCGCCAGGAAGTAGACGTTCGCGACGCTGTGCTCGAAGCCGCAAGCGACGAACGCCGCGACCGGGAACACCACCGCGACCGCCTTGTCGACGACGCTGCGGCCGGCGAACGCCATCCACACGCCGAGGCAGACGAGCACGTTGCACAGCACCCCGCTCGCCACCGCGGCGCCGAACGGCAGGCGCAGCTTGTGCGCAGCGATCGTCAGGTAGCGCGCGCCGATCGCACCATCGCCGGCGATCGCGTGGCCGCTCCACCACACCAGCACCGCGAGGCCGAACGCGCCGACGGCATTGCCGGCGAAGACGACCAGCCAGTGGCGCAGCAGCGTGCGCGTGCGGATGCGGCGATCGGCCCACGCCATCACCAGCAGGTTGTTGCCGGTGAACAGTTCGGCGCCGGCGACGACGACGAGCAGCAAGCCGAGCGCGAACACGACGCCCGAGAGCACGCGCGACACCGCCGGCGACAGCGAGCCGTCGGCGGTGACGACGGTCGCGAACAACGCCCCGAGGCCGATGAAGGCACCGCCGAGCACCGACAGCATCGCCGTCGCCGCCAGCGGCAAGCGCGTCTTGGCGACGCCGACCTTCTCCACGCGCGCGGCGATCTCCGGCGGCGCGAACGCATCCGAGCCGAACAGTTCGCTCATCGCCGCAGGCTATCGCCGCGGTGCTGCGGCCGACACGTTCACGCCTTCGCCGCCGGCGCGTTCTTCGGCGGCACGACGCGCGCGAGCCCGAGGCCGAGCAGAACGCTGATGCCGACGAACGCGGCCGCCAGTTCGAACGGCGCGGCCCGGCCGACGTAGTCGTAGGCGAACCCGTACGCCAGCGGCGCCAGCAGGCGCGCGACGCCGCCGAACGTCTGCTGCAGGCCCATGTAGAGGCCGCGATCCCCGGGCGGCACGACGCGCGACAGCATCGACGTCAGGCACGGGAACGTCAGCGCCGAGCCGAGCGGCAGCATCGCGACCGCGATCGCCAGCGTCGGCACCGAGCCGACGACGCCGATCAGGCCAATGCCCGCGGCGAGCGTCACCAGGCCAACCGTCGACAGCGCTGGTTCGCCGAAGCGATCGACGGCGCGGCCGAGCACGAGGATGCGCGCGAACACCGACAGCGCACCGATGTACATGAACAGGTAGCCGACCGACTGCTCGGTCGCGCCGAAGCGTTCGCCGAGCAGCAGGATCATCGTCGGGTTGACGCCCTGCGCCGCACCGATCGAGATGCCGTAGATCAGCAGCAGCCGCGACGCCGGTGCGCGCGGCTGCTGCAGCACGAGGTCGATCGCCTCGCGAACCTTGACCTGCGGCTTCGGCTTCGCCGACGCCGCAACCGGCTCGCGCAGGTAGATCCACGCGAACACCGCATTCAGCAGGCACAGCAGCGCCGCCGCGACGCCCGGCGCCGCGTGGCCGAGTCGCAGTTCGCCGCTGCCCGGCAACAGGTCACGTTCGCCGAGCGTCACCGCCAGCGAACCGAGCACCGGCCCGAGTGCGACGCCGAGGTTCGTCGCCGCCGACAGCCAGCCGAGCGCGCGCGCACGCTGCGCCGGCTCGACGGCGTCGCCGACGTAGGCCTGGATGACGCCGGTGGTGCCACCGCCGAGCCCTTGCACGACGCGCGACGCGACCAGCAGCAACAGCGACTCGGCGAAGCCGAACAGCAGGAACGCCGCCGACGACGCGACCAGCGCCACCAGCAGCACCGGCCGCCGCCCCCAGCGATCACTGCAGCGCCCCCACCACGGCGCACTCACCAGCTGGGCCACGGTGAACGACGAGACGACGAGGCCGGTCAACGCGCCCTCGCCGAGCGGCATGCCGAACAGCGACGCGCCCTCGCCGAACTTCTTCACGTAGAACGGCAGGATCGGCACGACCATGAACAGGCCGACCATGTCGAGGAACGCCGCCGCCATCAGCACCAGCAGGTTGGCCTGCACCTGACGCAGTTCGCGGAACACGACGACCAGCAGCAGCACGCCGAGCGTCGCCAGCACCGTGAGCACGGTCGGGCTCGCGATCGCGTCGGCGAGTTGGTCGGTCGAGGCGTCGAAGGCGAGCATCGGAGCGGCGCAGTAGAGCGGTGCCGGGCTCCGGACACCAACCTGCTCCTGCACGTCGCGTCGGGCGGCCGCTCGCCGCGGCGAGCTCAACGCGTCGTCGGCAGCTTGGTCAAGTCGACGGTGCCGGGCTCGCTGCCGACGTCGAACGTCGCCTCGACTCGTTCACCGTTGAAGTCGCGGTTGACCACCTGGTGACGCCCCGGCGGCAGACCGAGCGTCAGCGACTTGGTCTGTGGCACCATGCACCCGAACTGGCGCCCGTCGGCCAGCGTGAACTCGAGCATGGTGTCCAGCACCATCAGGAAGGTCGTCGGCGTGCCGAGCACGAGGTTCACGTCGAGCTCCGTGCTGGCGCCGTTCTCGATCACGGCGGACACGATCGTCGGCTGCGCGTTCTCGGCCCAGGCCAGCACCTGCCACGTGCCCTCGGGCAGCGGCCGCTTCACCACGCCATCGCTCGTCGCCGGCAGCAGGCCGAACTGCGCGGTCATGCCGGCCCCCGCGCGAAGGTTGCGCAGTTCGCCATCGCCGTGCAGCCGCACGACCAACTCGCCGCGGCCGCAGGCGATGGTGCCAAGGTCGACGTCGCCACCCGCGGCCACGTCGACCGTGCGCATCGCCAACACCTGCACCCGCGCCGGCGACAGCACTTGCAGATGGAACGATCCGGCCGGGAGGTTCTCGACCACGAAGGCACCCGATACAGCATCGAACGACCCGTTCGAATGCTCGAGCATGGACGCGCCGAATCCGGCGCGGAAGCACAGCACCAACACCTCGCCGTCGAGTCCGTCCCCGGTCAACCGGCCGCGCAGCTTCGCGGAACCGAGCGAACGCGGCACGACGATGCGCTGCACGCCGCCCGTTCGCACCGCCTGCCGCACCCAGGCGAGCCCCTTCATGCCAGCGGGGCCAACCGCCACCTCGTGTTGGCCGGCGGCCACACCGGTGAACCCCACGCGCCCGCGCGCATCCGTCGTCTGGATGTTCTGGCCGCCCTCCACTCGCAACGCCACGCCGATGCCGGCGAACGCGACGCCGTGTTCGTCGACGACCTCGACGGCCAACGTCTCGCCCTCGACACAGACGAAGGTGACGCTCCCTACGCGGCCGTCGGCGACCTCGACGGTCTCTGAGTACTCCTTGCCGCCCCAGTTGGTGGTGACGCGCACCGGACCAGGGATCAACCCGGACAACTCCGCTTCATGCGTGCTCAGGTTCGTGTGGCGAAATCGCCATGGTCTCGCGGCGTCGGGAAGGTCGCCGCGCTTCGCTTCCCCGCTCACTCCGATGCCCATGATGGCCGAGTTGTCCGGCCGCTGGACACGCACCACGATGCGTGCGCCGCGGCTCGTCTGGAGATCGACCGCTTGCATGCCGAACACGATGTCGAGCTGCCCCAGCCCAGGTGCGAGCTTGCGTTCCGCATCCCCTGCGAGCCAGCGATAGCGACCTGCGGCGAGCCACGAGCAGTCGAACGCTCCCACACTGTCCGCACGCAGCTCCAGCGGATCGAAGGCCTCCCCGTCCTGCCACAGCAGAATGCGCGCGTTCGGCAGCACAGCACCAGCCTGATCCCGAACCACGCCGTGCAAGCGCGCTGCCTCGCCACCGAGGACGAGTCGGACCTGCGTTCGCCCGATCATGACCCGATCCACGCTCGACGCTGCATTGCCGTCGCGCACGGCGCGCACGTCCAGCCCGGGATCGATTCGAGGCGAACGCCAGCAACCCTCGCGATCGGTGACGCCAATGGGCGAGAACTCGTCATCGCCGACAGCCAACCCCATCAGCGTCGCGCCTTCACAGGGAGACCCGTCGGCAGCGACCACCTGCACCTCGGCCGTGAACAGCACCGGTACGGCATGCGTGTGCTCGGTCACTGCGCCACCGACGACATCGACGCGGCTCGACACGTTGGTCCCGATGGTGGCAGCCACACGTACCGGACCCGCAGCGATCATGAGGTCGACGCGGCCCTCGGCATCGGTCTGCCCAGAGGCAAACGTCGGTGCCCTGTCGTGCCTGTGGGAGAGGCGTTTCGACGCCGGAGCGTTCGACTGCTCGCCGTCCGACTCGACGACTGGACGGCTCGTGGTTTCGCTTCGAGTCTGCGGTTCGTCGTCTCGACTCGCCGTCACGCGCATGCCAGCAAGCGGCTCCTTGGTCGCTCCGTGCACCACCTTCACGCGCAAGGTGCCCGCGACCATGGACCTCGTGGACGCGGCCTCGACACGGCGCCGCTCTCCTGCGAACTCCTGCGTCGACGAGACCGCGCTGGCATCGGATGGCGGCGACGCGACGACGTTCCCCGTCTGCTGCGAGGCGCTCGGCGCATCCGCCGACGCGACGACTGGCGGCGGCGCCACGACAGCTGGCAGCTTGAGGGCCCACGCCACCCCCACGAGGACGATCGGCAACAGCGCGGCGAGCAACCACGGCCACGCCACCAGCGAACCAACCCGCGCGGTCCCGCCGAGTGCAACCGCCTTGGCCAGCACCTGCTCGCGCATCGCCGCCCTCGCCGAATCCGTCAGCACGAGCGGCGCGACCACGCTCGCCATCGCCGTCGTGCCGAGGCCCGCGGGCAGCAGTTCGCGCAAGCGTTCGAGCCCACGATGCAATCGCATGCGCACGGTGCCCGCCGGCACGCCGAGTTCGCGCGCCAGGTCGACGGCGGCGAGCCCTTCGAACAGGTGCCGACGCAGCGTCGTCGTGTAGGGCTCGCCCAGCGCCTGCAGCGACGCCGACAGGCGCGCGTCCAGTTCACGCTGCGCGGCGACGGCCGACGGATCCGGTGCTGCCGCCATCGGCTCGGTGCGCGCCGCATCGACGACACGATTCTCCCGCCGCCGCTGTTCGCGCACGCGATTGGCGAGCACGCCGAGCAGCCACGGCACCAGCGGCCGCGTCTCGTCCCAGTCGTCGCGGTTCTCGATGGCCGCGAGGAACGTCGTCTGCACGGCGTCCTCGGCGTCGTGCCGATCGGCGCACAGGTGCGCGGCGAGCCGCCACAGCTCGGGAGCGGTGTGGTCGAAGACGTTGCCGAGCAGGCGCACGTCGCCGGTGCGGCGGTAGCGAAGGAACCAGCGGTCGATGGCTCGAGTCATGCCGTATCTGGGCCCGAACCGACGGAAACGTCACCGGGCCGTGGGCGCCGACGCGCACCCATGGCCGAAGACCGTCCGAGACAACGAGTTCCGGACCGGTGACCAGTAAACTGGTCACTGGCCGAAGTGACCAGTCGACTGGTCACCCTGGAAATCGGCCCCCACCCACTACGGCTCGGCGAGCACTTCGAGCGCGTTGCCCCACGGATCGGTGACCCGCAGGCCGCGCGCGCCATCGACGTTGCGCACGGGCGTGCCGTTGCCGGCGAAGTGCCTGGCGAACACGGTCAGCGCCGGCGGCGACAGCGACGGCACGACGAGGTGCAGTTCGAGGTTGGCGAACGCGACGACGGCGCGCAGCGCATCCTGGCGGACCACCCGACAGCCGAACACGTCGGCATACCAGGCGACGGCGCGGGTGACGTCGGCGACCGGCAGCGTCACCGCGCCCAGCACGGCGGGCGCCACCTCGGCGGCCGTGTGGGTGGCGAAGTCCGGGTTCTGCAGCTGCTCGCGCAGCGCCTGCACGAGCCGTTCGGCCATCGCCGGATCGCTGGCCCGCAGCTCCCGCAGCAGCCGTTCGCGGTCGGCGGCGGGCAGGTCGAGCGCGTATTCGAACGTGGCGTCGAAGTCGTCCATGGCGGCGGCTTCGTCCGCCCTGCGGTCGCGGACGCAGCGGCAACACACGGCGGTCGTCGCCGGTAGCATGCGGCGATGCTGCGACGTGCACTCGTCGTCGGGATCGCGGGATGGCTGTGCGCCCAGGAGCCGGTGCCAACGCCGCCAGCGCCGGCCCAAGCTCCTGCCACAACGCCGACGCCGCGCGCGCAGGCTGAGCAGTTCGTGCGCGAACTCGCCGAGCCCGGCAAGCAGAACGCCGCGGTCGCCGGACTCGTCGCGCTCGGCGATGCCGCCGTTCCGGCACTGCACAAGGCGCTGCTCGATCGCCGCAGCGACGTGCTGCAGTGGGCGCTGTTCGCATGTTCGGGGCTGCACGGCGACTGCGCTTCCCTGCGGGCACCGGTCGAACGCTTGCTCGCCAGCAAGGACCTCGGCGTCGCCCTGATGGCGCGCCGCGCGTGGCACGCCGTCGAGGGGCGCAACGGGGTGCTGCTGACGCTGAGCAACGGCAACGTCGTGCTGGTCACCGACACGAGCGAGAAGGTGCTGCTGACGCTGCCGAATCCGTTTCACACCGAGCTGCTGCCGAACGGCAACCTCCTCACCGTCAGCCACACCACGGGCTCGATCCGCGAGCTGCTGCCGGATGGCAAGGAAGTGTGGACACTTGGAGGCTTCCAACAGGCTGTCGACTGCAAGCGCTTGCCCGATGGCAACACAATGGTCTGCAACCACACCGGCCAGACGGTGGTCGAACTGAAGCCCGACGGCAGCGTTGCGTGGTCGACCGAGACGGGCGGGAACCCGCTCGGAGCAGATCGGCTCGCCAACGGGAACACGCTGATCGTCGAGTTCAACCAGGGCGGAGTGATCGAGGTGAACCGCAACGGCAAGACCGTCTGGTCGTTCGGCAGCCCCCACCTGAGCAGCGCCAGCCGCCAACTCGACGGCACGACGCTGGTCACCGACAGGCAGATGGATCGGATCCGACTGGTCGGGCCTGACGGCAAGGTGCAGCGGACCTGGAAATGCGATGGAGTCCTGCACGCCGAGTTGCTGCCGAACGGCCACCTCGTCGTGAACCGGAACGACACCGTGCTCGTGCTCGACGACAGGGCGTTGCCTCTGTGGGTGACCGAGCGAAGGGAGATCCGCGGCATGCAGGTGCTCGGCGCCGGGCCCTTCCGCGCGAACGCGGCACCGGCGAGCACAGAACCGCAGAAGCAGTGATCAGCCCGCGCTGCCAGCGCGCTCGCCGTTCGCCGCGGCGCCCTCACCCGCCGCCGCTTCGCCGTCGTCCACCACCGTCGGCGCCGCATCGAGGATCGCCGCCTTCAGCGCCGCCAGATCCTGCAGGTCCGCGTGCAGCTTCGCGCGCAGCCGCTCCGCACCATCGTCACCGGTGAGCCACATCGCCGCCGCCCCCGGATGCCCGGCGCGCAGCGGATCCCGACCGAGCGCCGTCTGCACCAGATCGGCGAGGCCGAACACCGCGCGCGGATAGACCGCCGCCGCGCGCAGGCGCTTGCCGAGGTCGACGAAGCGCGCCTCGATCGCCGGATCGGCTTCGCGCGCGAACGCGTGCTCCTCGTGCCAGCGCGGCAGCGTCTCGCCGAAGTGCAGCAACGGCACGCCGCGCGGCAGCGACGCGACGAGGCGCTTCAGCGCGTCCCATTCGTCGGCGGCCGTCGCCGGCAGTTCGCAACGGAACGCGCCGTCCTCGCGCGCCGGATGCAGCACGCCGATCGCCAGCACGCGGTCGGCGAACGCATCGGTCAAGAGGTGCACGATGGCGCCGTTCTCGAAGCGTTCGGCGCGCGGCCGTTCGTCGACCAGCGGCTTGCCGAGCAGGTGGGCGAGCGCGCCGCGGCGCAGGCGGCGCAGCAGCGTCGCATCGAGGTTGCCGCGCGCGCGCGGACCGTCGGGATGGAACGTCGCCAGGTCGGCGACCGTGCGACAGCCGGCTTGTTCGAGGATCGCGCGCGCGCCGTGGCTCATGCCGTGCACCAGCGACAGGTCGGAGCGCTGGCGCAGTGCCGGCAGGCAGCGCTGGTCGTGGTAGCAGCCGCTGCAGCCGGACTGCAGGAACGGCCGCGACGCCGACAGGTCTGATCGCAGGTGCCGCAGCGCCGCCAGCACTTCGTCGTGCGCGGCCAGGTAGTCGGCGATCAGGAAGCGCTCTTCGCGCCCATCCTTCAGGATCAGAGCACCGTGCGTCGGCATGCGGCCCTGCAGCTCGGCGAGCAGGCGCGTGTAGAAGACGACCTGCAGGATCTGGTCGCCGCGGCTCTTGCCCGACGTCTTCACGTCGAGCACTTCGTAGTGGTGGTCGCCGAGCGAACTCTCCCCCGGCAGCTTGCGCAGCAGGTCGGGCAGGCCGAGCCGGTCGTCGCCGGCGAGCACGCCCTGGTGGATCCACTCGGCGCCACTGCGCAGCAGCTCGCGCGTCGCGGCGGCCCCCGCTTCGAAGTCGCGCTCGGGATAGCGCGGCATGGCGATCGGCAGGCGCTGCACGTAGACCGCTTCGAAGTCGCGGCCGCGCTTGGCGGCGAACTCCTCCCACTCGGTCGGCGCGCGGCGTTCGCTGCGCGACAGGTGCAGGTCGAGCGCTGCGAGGTGCCGGCACTTCACGTACGAGTAGACGTGCGTGCCGGTGATGCGCCTCATTCCGGCACGATACGCACCAGGCAGTCGAGATAGGCAGCGCCGAGCCCGAGATCCGTCGGGCGCGCGGCGATCAGCGCGTTGGCACTCTGGCCGCGGTCGAAGTGGCCGCCCTTCGGCACGATCGCGACGTCCTTGCGTTGCGCCGGATCGAGCACCAGCTCGGCGGCGAGCGAACCGTGCGCGCTGTAGAGCCGCACCGGCGCGCCGTTGGCGAGGCCCGGCACGTTGTCCGGATGCACCGTCACCGGCAGGCGCGGGCCGAGGCCCTTGCCGGACCACTGCGACGCCTGGCTGCGTTCGGTCGAGTTCGAGAACAGCCACAACGAACGGCTGGCGCGCGGCTCGGCCTTCGGCTCGTCGAGCACCGGGGCCGGTGCGTCCTCGGTCAGCAGCTGCACGTGGCCGTTGCGCGTCAGCACCTGGCCCTCGCGGAACAGCAGCGCGTCGGCGACCGGGCTGCGCACGGCCCCGTGCTTGCGCAGCATCTCGAGGCTGGCACCCTGGCCGGCGACGTCGGCGAGCGCGTTCCGCTTGCAGGTGTCGATGGTCTCCTGCGGGTAGCTGTCGAGCCCGACGCGGCGGGCCAGCTCCTGGAAGATGTGCAGTTCGTGGCGCACGCCGGGCGGCATCGGCACCACCGGCCGCGACTCGGCAAGCCAGTGATGGCCGTAGGAACCGAGCACGTCGCTGTCCTCGAGCAGCGTCGGCACCGGCAGCACGACGTCGGCGCGGCGTGCGGTGTCGGTCAGGAAGCAGTCGGCGACGACGACGAACTCGACCGCGTCGATCGCCTTCGCCACCGCGGCCGAGTCGGGCAGCATCGACACCGGGTTGCCGGCGGTGTCCCACAGGAAGCGGATCGGCGGGTCCTGCGCCGCCAGCAGATCCTGCGCGAACAGCGGCTCGCGGATCGTGCGCGGGTGCTTCGCCGGCGGGCCGAACGGGCGGAAGGCCTTCCGCCGGCGGAAGTAGAACGACACGCCGCCGCCGGAGCGGAACAGGTTGCCGGAGATCGCCGACAGCGCATCGAGCGCGCGCACGATGGCGCCGCCGCGCTGCCGCCGCTGCATGCCCCAGCCGACCAGGATCGCGGTCGGGCCGTCGGCGAAGCGGTCGGCGAGGTCGAGCACGGCCGCGGCCGGCAGGTCGGTGCGCGCCGCCCATTCGGCGACGGTGCGGCTCTGCGCCAGGCGCTGGAACTCCGGCAGGTGGTCGCAGAACGACGCCGCCTTCGGGTCGACCTGGCCGCGGTCGAACAGCGCCCGGGCGATGCCGAGCGCCAGTTCGAAGTCCGAGCCCGGCGCCGGCTGCAGGTAGGTGTCGGCGAGGCCGACCGACTTGTGGTGCACCGGGTCGATCAGCGCGATGCGCGCGCCGCGGGCCTGGGCCTCCTTCAGGATCGGCACCAGGTGCACGTTGCTGACCGCCGGGTTCTTGCCCCACAGCACCAGGTGGCGGCTGTTGCAGAGGTCGAACAGGTCGTTGCTGTCGCTGGTGCCGAGATCCTCCATCTGCGCCGCTTCGCCGGCCCCCGAGCAGATGTCGCCGACCTTGCCGGTGCACGGCCCGAACTCGTCGAAGAACAGGTCGGTCAGGTGCTTCAGGATCCCGAGCGAACCGCCGGACCGGTAGTGGAAGATCGCCGCCGGCCCCGACTCGCGCCGGACCTGCAGCAGCTTGTCGGCGATCAGGCCGAGCGCTTCGTCCCAGGTGGCGGGCACCAGCTCGCCGTTCTTGCGGACCAGCGGCTCGCGCACACGATCGGGACCGTTCTGCAGTTCGAGGAAGCGGCTGGTGCGGAAGCACAGGAAGCCGCGGGTCACCGGATGCTCGGGGTCGCCCTTCAGCTGGGTGACGACGCCATCGGTGACGGTGGCGACGATGCCGCACGCATCGGGGCAGTCGCGGTTGCAGGTGGTGCGCTGGGTCTGGACGGACATCGGAGGGTGCGGCTCGGCGAAAGCCGCGGAGGGCGAGGGAGTGGGGAGAAGATCGGCTGCGGTGGACGGAAAGTTTGTCGTTGCCTGGAAAAAACTTGCGGCGATCCGCCGATGGCGCGGGCGCCTCGAGGCTGCGGCCGCGGCCTTCCGATCTCTCCACACTCTCGGGCCGTGGCGCACGTTCCGGATCTGCAGTCCGGGCACAAACCCGCAACTGGCAGGCGGTACCTGCACTCCATGCCATGGGGAGAAGGTGTGGAAAACAAGGTTGACGCCAGCCGCCCCAGCTACCTACGGTGGCCACCTTCCCCGGTGACTTCTGGCCGAAGGCTCCATGCCACCGATGCCAGCGAGTCACCCTTCCCTACCAAAGCACCCGATGCGCAAGTCGATCCCCTGCGGCCTGCTGGCCTTCGCTGTCTCCGCCTCCCTCCTCGTCGCCCAAGAGCCGGGCAAGACCTCCGGCGGCTGGAGCGCCAAGGCTGGTTCCGGTCTGACGTACGACGGCGGTGACTCGTTCGGCATCAACTGGCTGAGCTTCGCCCAGGCCAGCTGGTCCTACGCGAACAAAGAAGCAGCTCCCGCCCCCCTGTCGGGCGACGACACCAACAGCTTCGACGTCGGCGTCGCCCGCACCCAGCTGCGTGGCCACGTCTACAACCGCAACATCACCTTCCGTCTGCAGCTCGACCTCGCCGAGAACGGCGACCAGAACGGCAGCATCCTGAAGGACGCGTACGCCCAATACAACTTCAGCAGCAGCGACGAGGGCCGCGTCGGCCTCCGCTTCGGCCAGGGCAAGACGCTGTTCGGCCTCGAAGGCACGGGCTGGGTCCACGGCCTGTGGTTCGTCGACCGCTCGATTGCGTCGGACGCGTTCGCCGGCGCCCGTTCGCGCGGCGCCTGGCTCGTCGGCTCGCTGATGGAGAAGGACCGCCCGGTCCGCTTCGCCCTCGGCGCGATGAACGGTGACGTCTCCGGCGCGCTGGCGGCCGGCGACCCGAACACGACCCCGGTCACCTCGGGCTTCGTCGGCGTCGGCGAAGAGAACAGCAACGGCAGCAACGAGCTCAGCTACGTCGCCTCGGCGAACTGGGACCTGCTCGGCGACTTCTTCGGCGGCGAGCAGACGGCGGAGTACTGGCGCCAGGGTGACATGCGCACCGACGGCCCGTGCCGCGGCACCGTCGGTGCTGGCATCGCGCTGGGCAACGGCGTCGACGCCGACACCAGCCGCGACATCGAGAGCACCTCGATCAACCTCAACACGGCCTGGAACTGCAAGGCCTGGAGCTTCCTCGGGGAGTGGTTCACGCGCCGGGACGACATCCAGTCCGGCGTCTCCGACGAGGAAGACGTGTCGGGCTGGGCGGCCAGCCTCGGCTACCTGCTGCCGAAGAACGGCGACAGCTCGATGCAGTGGGGCCTCGGCCTGCGCGTCGGCATGGTCGAAACCGACGCTGGCGAAGCGGGTGGCGTCGACTTCCTGACGGGCATGCGCGGCCTCGGCGCAGTCGAAGGCGAAGCCACCGAAGTCAGCGCCGTGGTGAACGCGTTCTACAACGGCGACCACTCCTGCAAGACGCAGCTGCAGTACACGTGGCAGGACGTCGACCCGTCGGCCCCAGGCTCGGGCCAGACGAACCACATCCTGAGCGTGCTGTTCCAGTTCACCTTCTGAACTGCCGAGCGAACGAGCGCCGGCAGCCGGCGCACGAACGGAGGCGGGCGAGTCCCGCCTCCGCGCATGTACGGCGCTAGGCTGACGCGATGACGACCGCGGAACGCGACCCGCCCTTCGACGTGCTGGTGCTCGGCGCCGGCCTGCGTGGCCTGCGCACCGCCCTGACGACACGCCGCACGGCGCCCGCGAAGCAGCTGCTGATCGTCGACCGTGCCCCCCAACCGGGCGGCAGCGTGCGCAGCGTGCGCACCAACGGCTTCGTCTGCGAACACGGCCCGATCGGCTTCTGGCGGGACGAGCTCGACGCGACGCTGTCGCTGCTACAGCACGCACCGACGCCGCTGGCGGCGCTGCCGACGGCGAGCAAGGGGATGGTGTTCGACGGCGAACGGCGCGCGATCGACGTCGCCGAGCTGCCGTGGTCGTTCCGCACCGGCAACGAAGAGCTGGTGCAGGCCTGCCGTCGCGAACTCGGCGCCACGCTGCGGCTCGGCCGCGCGGTGACCGCGATCACCGCGGCTGCGGGCGATGGCTTCCGCGTCGCGCTGGCTGGCGATCCGCCGGGCGAAGTGCACGCGCAGGAGCTCGTCGTCGCGTTGCCGCTCGACACCACCGCGCGGCTGCTCGGCGCGTTCGATCCGGCCCTGCCCGACGTCGCGGCGCGGCTGCGGCAGGA
>CANGSN010000026.1 GCA_947455805.1 Planctomycetota bacterium | reverse complement strand
TGCCGGCGTCCTTCCGCGGTCAGAACACCTCGACGCGGCCGATCCCGATCGTCCCGCGCAACGCCGCGATCAAGCTCCGCTTCAGCGAGAAGCTCTCGATCGATGCCAGCTTCTTCGCCGCCAACCCGGAGGCCGTGCAGCTGCTCGAGTTCAAGGGGGACCCGGGCGTCGTGTCGCCCGTCGATGCGTTCCGCATCCTTCCCAGCCGCGTATTGGTCAACAATGACGCCCTGATCGTCGACACCACGATTCTCGCCGGGGAGGCAGGGGGCGTCAGCGTCACGACCGGTCTGCCGGTCTCCGACGACAACGTCACGGCCAACATCCGCATCGCCCTGCCAGTGCGTGGGGAGATAGCGCCCGGTCTGTACGTTCGTGAGGATGCCGTCGCCAAGCTGAACGACGTCGACAGCGCTGGTCGCGCCTCGGTGATCCGCGACTTCCGCTCGGGCAATCTCGCGGACGGGGTTGCCGGCCGCCTGCGCGAGCCGGAAGCTCCGATGATCGTGGCCTCGCTGGGCATGGGCATCGCCGCGGTCAACGGCGACGTGATCACGCTCAACAAGCGCAATCAGTTCGTGCCGGTTCGCGGTCGCTATCCGTTCGTGGATGGCCCGTTGACCGCGCAGGGCGTGCCCACCGGTCCGCTGTCGGTGCCTACCCAGCGCCCGCTGAAGGCCGGTGACCTCCTGACGCAAAACGTGCAGGTGGAACTGCCGGACGGCACGGTCGAGGTGGTGGCGCTCCGCGCCGAGATCCTGGAAAACCTCACCGTCAACGCGGTCGCCGGCACCCAGGGCGTCGGTCTCGCGATCTCGCCGCTGCCCGGCGACTCGGGGCAGGGCGAGTTGACGCCGGTCGTGCAGGTGCGCGTCGCGACGGTCAACGTCGGGCGCGACTCGCTCGGTCGTCAGGTTGCCTTCACGCCGTTCGAGCTTGGCCAGACGGTGGCGCAGCCGCAAGGCAAGGACTGTGTCCTCCGCTCGTTCTACTACGAGTCGGTTCCGCTCTCGAGCGGTGCGGGCTCGGTGTCCGACCGCGCGTGGCGCAACCTGTTCGTGCGCATCGATCCGAAGCCCTCGCAGGCAGCGGTCGACGTGCAGCCGAACGCGTCGGTCGCGGTCGAGTTCACGAAGCCGATGGACCTGGACCAGGTCGACAACACGAAGAATCTGCTGATCACCAGCCGTGGTGTGGCGTCGGGGCCGAATCCGGAGTCGTTCGCCCAGCAGACGAGCGACCCCAAGCGGGCCAAGTCGCGCTTGGTGACCACGCGCCTGTCCGACCTGGTCGGCGATGGCACCATCCTGCGTCTGCAGCCCCCGATGGGCTTCTTCCACCAGCAGGGGCTGGCTGGCACCGGCGAGGTCTACAGCCTGCACGTGCGCACGGGCGGCACTGGCGTGACCGACCTCGCCGGCAACACCCTGCAGCTGTTCGACGAGCTGTCGAACCCGCAGGACAGCTGGTCGGTGGACTTCCAGATCGCCGCCACGGCGAGCTCGAACCTGATCGGCTGGATCAACTACATCTTCGAGGCGGAGGACGAGGACGGTTCGCGGCCCGGCTCGGCCGACCTGTTCGGTCAGTATCGCTTGGAGAACGGCCGTCTGTTCGCCGCGAGCGCGGTGCGCGTGAGCCGTTCGGCCGACTCGCAAAACTTGCCTGGGATCTCGCGCATCCTGCGCGGTGAGTGCTGGGACACGGTGACCAACCGACAGGCCTTCCCGACCCTGGCCACGGCCCCCGTCGGCGCCACCGGAGCTGTGCACCCAGGCCTGCTCTACTGGGAGCCGCGCATGAGCAGCACGATCGCGCCTCCGAACGTGCCCGCGGTCTACGACTACAACAACATCCTCGCACAGCCGGTTGGACGCGTCATCGAGCCGCTCAAGCCGCAAGGCTCGCGCATGCAGATGCGCTACATCGAGGACGACTTCTCGCTGAGCTACACGCAGGCGAACGACTTTGCCCTCGACGTCGAGCAGCTCTACTGGTCGCCGTTCGCCGACGAGACGGTGTTGTTCGACGTGTTCGATCGCTTCACCATGTCGCTGTCGCACGCGCGCACGCGTCCGGACGAGCGCTGGTTCGTCACCGCTGGTGCGGTCGGTCCGCCGCTGGTCCTGCCTCTCTGCACGCTGGATTGCGCCAGCATGAACAGCGGCCTCTCGACCGTGTTCAGCGACAACGTGCTGAACGGCACCGCGCAGGTGCCGGTGTTCGAGGACAAGGTCTACACGATCAACCCGAACTCGGCCTTCCGCTCGTCGGGCAACGTCAAGTATGTGCCGTTCCCGCGCTTCGACCGCACCTACACCTGGCGCGACTCGCGCCTCGTGACGGTCGACGCCGGTGGCACCGTCATCGGTCTCGGTGGTGCCCAGCAGCCCAACGGCGTCGCGCCGAACAACGATGTGACGGCCTTCATCGATTCGCCGTGGATCGAATCGCAGCTGCCACAGGCTTTCCGTGATGCCGGCGGCTCCGTGTGGGTCATCGACAGCGCCGACTTCCGCGGCACGGCGACCCGCGACCACGATCCAATCGCGCTGCCGCTGCTGGTCGACTTCAAGGTGTTCGCCGACGGTGCTGCGAACGGCATCGCTGCCGGCAACAACGGATTCCAGATTGCCATGCTCGGCTCGCCGCCGGCGTTCTTCCCAGGCAATGGCGGTGGCTACTACGACGGTCTGCCGGCTGGCTGCGTAGGCCGCCCGGCTTGGCCGCGTGTGCGTGTGCATGCCTCTGGTGGCTTCGACCAGGTGTCGGGGGCGCAGATCACCATCGATCCGGCCAACCAGCTGAACGCGCAGGCGTCCTGGATCAAGGACGCCGGTATGGGTGACGCCAACCTCGCCCGGTTCCTGGCTCCGGCCGGCGACGGCATGATGAACTGGGCGCGGGCCGACTTCGTCCGCAAGGTCTCGACGATGACCTTCGGCTTCTTCGACACCCTGCGTCCGCAGTTCGGCGACTACTCGGACGGCAGCGGCGGTTTCGCCATCAGCCAAGGCGTGCCGAACCTGCTCGGCCTCAACATCCCGGGCGCGAACCCCCCAGTGGTCGGCTCCGAGCTGCGCATCAACGACCTCGTGATCCAGCTGGATCCGCCGCTCGCTCGCCAGCCTGCCGGCACTTCGGTGGTCGCGGAGATCCGCGGCGCCGAGGGATTCGGCAACTCGGCGGTGCTCTACAACCCGGCGGTCGACAACACGTTCAACGGTCGCGGCAACCTGCTGAACCCGAGCTATGCCTGCGAAGCCTACCGCTACTCGACGGCCAACCTCGAGGACGGCTCGGCGCGCATCCAGGCGACCCGCCTGACGCGCTACGTCACCGAAGACCAGCTGTCGCTGTTGCGTGATCCGGCGACGAACCTGCTGCCGCGCTTCATGAACCTGCGCCTGACCATGACCAACAACGTCACGGTGACGCCGGCGCTGTCGCCGTCGCTGCGCAGCGTGGGCATCGTCTATCGCATGCAGATGCCACAGTGACGAATGCGTTCGGCGACGGCGGCGCCAGTCCCGTGGACGGCGCCGTCGGACGCAGTTGACAGTCAAGGGCGGCCACGGCCGCCCTTGGTCGTTTCCGGGGTGGGAGTCCCGGCGTCGCCCATGCGTCCTCGTGCCTTCCCTCGAGCCGCAGCACAGGCCGAACGAGCGGACGAAAACCTGCGGCCTCCGCCCTGCGCGGCTCTAGCATCCGGACTTCAGCAATGCGCGCAGGGAGACTCTCGGCGACGGTCTTGTGGGCAGTGCTGCCGTGGTTCGGCGGCTGCGCCAGGGTTCCAGCCAAGCCGCTGGCTCTCGCCATCGAGCACACGTCCCCCGAACTCGCGCGCGCTGCATCGCCGCTGCTGCTGAACGACTCCATCACCGTCTACTTCACGGCGCCGCTGTTGCCGCTGAGCGTCACCACCGAGTCGTTCACCGTGCTGGACCAGGCCGGTCACCAGGTTCCCGGAACGCTGCGAACGGGCACGAACTGGGTGACCTACTCTCCCGACCCGCCGCTGCAGCCGTCGTTGGACGATGGTTCGTTCCATCCGGGCGCGACCTACCAGCTGCACATCGCGGGCAACCCGCGTCCGGACGCCATTCGCTCGCTCGACGGGGCGCGTTTGCGCACCAGTACGGTCTACGAGTTTCGTGTCGCGGCCACGACGGATCACCCGAACGGTCTGCCGGCGCCGCTGCGCCCGCCGGGCGACGACGTGCCGTTCGTCCTGAAGGAACCCGACTTGACGCTCCAGCTGGCGGCCGACTCGCCGAAGCTGCTGTTGCACTTCACCCAGCCGGTGTTGCCGACCTCGGTGCGAACCGAGGCGTTCGAGGTGTTGCTGCAGCGGTCGACTCCGGCTGCGTTGTTGCCGCGCCGGGTCCGTGTGGTCACCTCGCGTCTCGATCACTTGCCAGGCTGCACGATCGAGATCGATCTCGGCGCCGTGCCGACATTCGTCGCAGGGGGGGAGCGCACGAGCCTGGTCGCCGGCGACCACGTGTGTGTGTCGCTGCGTCGGGACCGCAACAGCCTCGTCGACTACGCCGGGAACCCGCCGCTCGCGGCGACACCGCAGATCTGGAGCGTCGTGCGCGGATCGAGCATCGCCCTGGCCGAGTGGCCGGGGCCAGGCGACGAACTCGACGATCCAACCGGGCTCTCGGCCGGGTTCGAGATCGATCGTGGCGTCGTGCGTCCGCGGGTCCGCCTCGAGGCCGGCGATGGCAGCCTCGGGGTGTTCCGGCCGCGCCAGGACACGCACCTCGTGCCCGGGGTTCCGTTCGACCGGGGCGACGGTGTCCTGGTCCAGTCGGCCGACACCACCTTCCCCTTCCTGGCGATCGACATTCCCAAGGGCGTGAACGTGACCGTCGACGGGGCGTCGGGCGCGCACTTGCTGACCCTCGGTGACATCCGCATCGCCGGCGTCCTGCGGCTCCAGGGCTCGGGGTTCCCGTTGCCTGGTTCGCTCGGCCTGCCGATTCCCGGCCGCGATCTGCTGTCGCTGGCGCCGGTCGCCTTGTTCGCAGCTGGCGATGTGGTGATCGAGGGTGCCGTGGAGGTCGATGCAGCAGTCGGCGATGGCCAGGTTCCCTTGTGGATCGGGGCAGCCGATCAGTTGCACCTGTTCGGGCCCGTGCCGTTCCAGACGTTGCTGGTCGTCGAGGCGGACACGCAGCGGGATGCCCCCCGCGTCTTCGGCAGTCGCGGACAGTCCATCATCCGCCTCGGGGCCTTCCGCTATGGCTGCAAGGCTCCCGAGCTGCGTGTGCGAGCCGAGACGCCGTGGCGGCAGATGCCGCGCGACCACGACCGCGGGGTGCTGCAGTTCGACGTCGACGAAGGCCTCGCCGTGGCCTGGCAGGCGACGACTCCGGATCCGGCGCGGCCCAGCCTGCCGAACCGCGCGTTCGGCAGTGCGGGTCGCTGGCAGACGAGCCTCGACCACGCGGTGGTCGCGGTGCCGGGAGGGCACTTCGTGCGCCTCGAGCTGACGGCCCTGCTTGCGGCCGGCCGCCCGGTGCCGAGTGCTCGCGAGCTGCGGCTCTGCGACCGCTGAAGCCTCTGCCGCGCAGGCGAAGTCCTGCTTTGCGCGGTCTGGAAAACGTCCGGCGCGACCGTATGCTGCGCCGCCTTCCGGTGGTGGTCGTGGTTCGTGGGTCAGCACGGATCGCGGCGGTCGCGGTGACTGCGTCCACCGGTTGGTCGCCCCATTCGGGCTGGTCTTCGGTCGAGTGTTCGCATGGCCATGGCGTTGTTCGAGGTGGGGGCAACCCTGCTGGGAGCGTGCATCGGCTCCTTCCTCAACGTCGTCATCTGGCGACTGCAGCAGGAGGATCCGGCGAAGCGCTCCGTCGGCGGCCGCTCGCATTGCCCGCACTGCGGCGCCTTGATCCGCTGGTTCGACAACGTGCCAATCGTGTCGTGGCTGCTGCTGCGCGCGAAGGCGCGCTGCTGCCATAAGCCGATCTCCAGCCGCTATCCGCTCGTCGAAGCGCTGACCGCCGGCCTGTTCCTGCTGCTCGCCCTACAGCAGCCCTACGGCAACGTGCTCGTGCAGACGCCGGATGGCTTCGCGATCGCGACGAACGCGGCCGTCGCCTTCGGCCTGCAGGCCGTGTTCTTGTCGGTGCTCGTCGCGCTGTCGTTCATCGACTTCGACACCAGGCTGCTGCCCGACGTGCTGACCATTCCCGGCATCTGGCTCGGCCTCGTCGCCGGCGTGTGGCCGGGGCTCGCCGGCGAGCTGTTCGCCGAGCCGAACACGCCGCGCTGGGCGAGTGCCCTCGTCGCCAGCGTCGCGGGCTTCCTCGTTGGCGGTGGCGTCACCTGGGCGATCCGCAGCGTCGGCACCGCAATCTTCCGCAAGGAGGCGATGGGCTTCGGCGACGTCAAGCTGATGGCCATGATCGGCGCCGTCCTCGGCTGGCAGTCGGCGCTGCTGACGATGTTCCTCGGCTGCCTGTTCGGCGCGGTCGGCGGTGGGCTCGGCGTCGTGCTCGGGCGCGGCAACGTCATCCCGTTCGGCCCATTCCTGGCTCTCGGCGCCGTCGTCTGCTTGTTCTGGCGCGACGCCATCGTCTACGTCCTCTTCACCGCCTGGCCCGAGTGGCAGAGCCAGAACCCGGCCGCCCGATGGCTGGTGCTCGGCACCTCGCTCGTGCTGCTGCCGTTGCTCTTCGCGGTCGTCCGGCGTGCCCGTCGCGCCGGCTGATTGCACAACCGTCCCTCTTCGTTTCCATTCCCATCTTCATCGCAAACCACCGGTCAAGGTTTCGTCCGTTCGTCAGGGAGGCACCCATGTCGTTCCGCAAGTCGATGCTCGTTTTGTCGTTGCTGGTCGCGTCGTTCACGACCAGCTGCACCACCCGCTACCAGGAAATGCTGCGCGATCGCGATCAGCGCATCAGCGAACTCGAGAGCCAGGCCGCGCGTCTGCGCGGCGAGAACGAGGAGCTGCAGCGTCGCTCCGTCACGCCTGAGCCGGCGGCGACGGTGAAGCGCGAGAATCCGTCGCTGGTCGACGACGTCCAGAAGGAAGTCGGCGACAGCGTCGAGGTCCGCTACAGCAAGGGTCGTCTGTCGATGGGCGTCGACAACTCGGTGACGTTCGACTCCGGCAGCACCACGCTGAAGGACTCGTCGCACCGCGTGCTGCGCAACGTCGCCAACGTGATGAAGGAGCGCTTCGCCGGTCGCCGCTTCTTCATCGAGGGCCACACGGACACGGATCCGATCGTGAAGAGCAAGTGGCGCGACAACATGCAGCTGTCGATGGAGCGCGCCGATGCCGTGCGCCGCTACCTCGTGCAGCAGGGCGTGCCGGAATCCGCGATCGCGGTCGTCGGCTACGGCCAGCACGAGCCGCGTGACGGCGGCCGCAAGGAACGCAACCGCCGCGTCGAGATCGTCGTCGGCGACAGCAAGTGAGTTGAGTCCTTCGGCCGAGGCTCGTGCACCGCGAGCCCGGTCCCGCTCCTCGCCGCGGCCTGGTCCGCCGCGGCTCGACGGAGCCAGGTCTCCTGCGTGCGGGTGACACGAGTCCCCGCCGCACCAGGCCCGGCGGCGATCCCTTCGCCGCGCCTGGCCGCGAGCCCCCTGTCGTGTTCTTCGACAGTCGCCGCTCTCGTCGCCGCCGCGAGGGGCATTCGCCGGCCGCCGCCGGCACCGGAAGCCGCCTCAATCCCGCCGCCCATCGGGACCGATAGACGCGACGTTCCGGTCGGGTCGGCCGGTGCGAACAGGAGCGCCTTCTCATGGTTTCGATGGAAGAACTGCTGAACCTGATGGTTCAGCGCGGCGGTTCGGACCTCCACATCTCGGTCGGCGCACCGCCGAAGATCCGCATCGACGGCAAGCTCGTCGACACCGAGTACGAGCCGCTGATGCCCGAGGTGACGAAGAAGCTCGTCTATTCGGTGCTCGGCGCCGACCAGGTCGCCAAGCTCGAGAAGAACCTCGAGATCGACTTCTCGTTCGGCGTCACCAACCTCGGCCGTTTCCGCACCAACGCCTTCGTGCAGCGTGGCTCGGTGGCCGCCGTGCTGCGTGTGATCCCGTTCGAGGTCTACGACTTCCAGACGATCGGCCTGCCGGCCAAGGTCTGCGAGTGGATCTGCAACCTGCCGCGCGGCCTCGTGCTGTGCACCGGTTCGACGGGCTCGGGCAAGTCGACGACCCTCGCCTCGATGGTGAACTACATCAACGAGTCGCGGCAGAACCACATCGTGACCATCGAGGATCCGATCGAGTTCCTGCACCGCAACAAGAACTGCCTGGTCAACCAGCGCGAGGTCGGTGGCGACACGCACGGCTTCGACAAGGCCCTGAAGTCGGTGCTGCGCCAGGATCCGGACGTGGTGCTCGTCGGCGAAATGCGCGACCTCGAGACGATCGAGGCGGCGCTGACGCTCGCCGAGACGGGCCACCTGACGTTCGCCACGCTGCACACGTCGGACGTGCAGCAGACCGTCAACCGCATCGTCGACGTCTTCCCGGCGCACCAGCAGCAGCAGATCCGCACGATGCTGTCGTTCACGCTGCAGGCCGTCGTCTGCCAGCAGCTGGTCCCGCGCATGCACGGCAAGGGCCGCGCGCTGGCCGCCGAGATCATGATCGTGAACCCGGCGATCCGCGCGCTGATCCGCGACAACAAGTCGCACCAGATCATGTCGATCGTGCAGACCAGCGGTGCCGCCGGCATGCGCACGATGAACCAGTCGCTGTTCGAGCTCTACCGCGCCGGCACGATCAGCTACGAGGACGCACTCGAGCACACCGGCGACGAAGCCGACTTCCAACGGCTGATGGAGCGCACCGGGTCCACGGCCGGGGGCATGGCGAAGAGACCGCTGCGCTGAGCCATGACTCAGTTCGCCAAGAAGCTCCGAGGCATCCTCGAGAAGGCCGGCAAGCTCGACGGCCCGACCGGGGACACCCTGCTCGCCGAAGCCCAGGCCCAGAAGCGCCCGTTCACCGAGGTGTTGGTGAAGAAGGGCGTGGCCACCGAGCAGGAGCTGGTCGCGTTGATCGCCAAGGCGGCGAACATCCCGCCGATCGACCTGTCGAAGCTCAACGTCAACAAGGAGGTCCTCGAGTCGGTGCCCGAGGACGTGGCGCGTGAGTACAGCATCTTCCCGGTCGATCGCATCGGGCAGATCATCACCGTCGCCGTCGCCAACCCGTTCGACGTCCTGAAGCTCGACGACATCCGCATCATCACCGGGTGCCAGCTGCGGCTCGTGGTCAGCACCGAAGAGGAGATCGAGAAGATCCGCGGCAAGGGCTACCAGAAGGAGACCGAGAGCGTCGACGGCATCCTCGGCTCGTTCGACGACGGCGACGTCGAGCTGAAGGAGACCGAGCTCGAGGAGGAAGGCACCGACCTGTCCGCGATCAGCGACGAGGACTCGCCGATCGTCAAGCTGGTCAACAAGATCATCCTCGACGGCTGCAACACGGGCGCCTCCGACATCCACATCGAGCCGTTCGAGAAGAAGGTCATCATCCGCTTCCGCAAGGACGGTGCTATGGCCGAGGCGATGACGCTGCCGAAGCGGATGCAGAACAACATCACTTCGCGCATCAAGATCATGTCCAAGCTGGACATCGCCGAGAAGCGCAAGCCGCAGGACGGCAAGTTCCAGATGAAGATCGGCAACAAGGCGGTCGACTTCCGCGTGTCGATCCTGCCGGTCGTCTGGGGCGAGAAGACCGTGTTCCGCATCCTCGACTCGAGCAACCTGGCACTCGACATCAAGTCGCTCGGCTTCGAACCGAAGTGCATGGAGGACTACCTGTGGGCCTGTGCGCAGCCCTACGGGATGATCCTCGTCACCGGCCCGACCGGCTCGGGCAAGTCGACGACGCTCTACTCGGCGGTCAAGCACATCGCCTCTCCGGACATCAACCTGGTGACCGTCGAGGACCCGGTCGAGTACCAGCTCGAGGGCATCAACCAGGTGCCGGTGAACGTCAAGGCGGGCCTGACTTTCGGCGCCGCGCTGCGCTCGATCCTGCGTCAGGACCCGGACGTCGTGCTGCTCGGTGAGATCCGCGACCAGGAGACGCTCGAGATCGCGGTCAAGGCCGCACTCACCGGCCACCAGGTGCTGAGCACGCTGCACACCAACGACGCGCCGTCGACGATCACGCGCATGGTCGACATGGGCATGGACCCGTTCATGGTCGCCAGTGCCACGCTGTTGATCTGCGCCCAGCGCCTCGGCCGCAAGCTTTGCGCGAACTGCAAGAAGCGGGTCGAGCTGCCGAAGGACGCGCTGCTGCGCCTCGGCTTCCTCGAATCCGAACTGGACCAGCCGATGGAGCTCTACGAGCCGGTCGGCTGCCCGCGCTGCAACGGTGGCTACAAGGGCCGTTTCGCCCTGCTCGAGACGATGCGCATGTCGGAACCGGTCAAGCGCATGGTCGTCGAGAAGGCGCACGTCGCCGACATCAAGAAGCAGGCGCTGAGCGAAGGCATGCTGACGCTCCGCCGCTGCGGCCTGATGAACGCGATGCGCGGGAAGACCAGCTTGCAGGAGATCGAGGCCAGCACCATGGCCGACTGACGCGGGCGCTGCGGCGACCGCTGCTCGTGGGACTCATCGGGGACGAGGGAACATGACGACGAAATTCAAGTACGAGGCCAAGGACACCGCCGGCAAGGTGGTCAAGGGATCGGTCAGTGCCGCGTCGCAGGCAGACGCGGTGGCGGACCTGCGCCGACGCAACCTGACGCCGGTCGAGGTGACCAAGGCTGGTGGCTTCGGCTCCTGGTTCGGCGGCGGTGGTGGCGCTGGCGGCAAGGCCGGCAAGCGCGGCATGGCGAAGAAGGCATCCTGCAAGAAGGGCGAGCTCGAGGTCTTCACCCGCCAGCTGTCGACGATGCTCGGCGCCGGCATCCCGATGCTCGAGGCGCTGGAGATCCTCGCCGACCAGGCCGAGAGCCCTGGCTTCGCCTTCTGCCTCGACAAGGTCGTCAACGACATCCGGTCCGGCTCCGACCTGTCGAAGTCGATGGAGCCGCACAAGAAGGTCTTCTCGCACATCTACGTCAGCATGATCCGCGCCGGCGAAGTCTCCGGCCAGATCGACATCATCCTGCAGCGCCTCGCCGAGTACCTCGAGGCGGCGGCGCACCTGCGCAGCGAGATCAAGTCGGCGATGACCTACCCGGTCATCTCGCTGTTCTTGGTCATCGGCATCGCGTCGTTCCTGATGATCGGCATCGTGCCGTCGTTCAAGCCGGTGTTCGAGTCGCTCGAGGTCGACCTTCCCGGCCTGACCGTCGTCATCATGGACATCGCGTTCTTCATGCGCGACTACTGGTATCTGATCTTCGGCGGCATGGGGGCGGCGTTCTTCGGCCTGAAGCTCGCCGTGAAGACGCCGAAGGGTGCGCTGATCAAGGACCACGTGATGCTGCGCCTGCCGGTGTTCGGCATCCTGTTCAAGAAGGTCGCGCTGTCGCGCTTCGCCCGCACCTTCTCGACGCTGGTGAAGAGCGGTGTGCCGATCCTTGGTGCGATGGAGATCGTGTCCGACACGTCGGGCAACCTCGTCATCTCGAACATCGTCAACAGCGCGCGCGACAGCGTGAAGAACGGCGACAGCCTGTCGGAGCCGTTCACCAAATCCACCGTGTTCCCGCCGATGGTCGTCAAGATGATGGCGATCGGCGAGCGATCGGGCGCGCTCGACGCGCTGCTCGAGAAGATCGCCGAGTTCTACGACCAGCAGGTCGAGGCCGAGGTGAAGGGGCTTACGTCGATGATCGAGCCGATCATGATCGCCATCATGGGCGTCATCGTGGGCGGCATCGTGCTCGCGGTGTTCCTGCCGATCTTCAAGCTGCAGGAGAAGCTGTCGGGCGGCTAGCCCGCGGCGGATCAGGCGCGACGGCGATGGGGATGGCGAAGGGGAAGGCGGAGGCAAGCGAATGAACGAACTGCAAAAGCGGGCGCTGCTGTATGGCAGCGCGGTCGTGGTCCTGGGTGCCATCGGCGCCACGGCCAGGTTCTGGCGGGCCGACGCCGACGTCACCACGCTGCTCAGCAGCGCCGACGTGCAGCTGCGCATGGCCTATGTGCTGCCGTTCGTGGACAAGCACGGCACGGTGATGACCTCCCGCGAGGAGATGATCGCCAGTGCCGAGAAGCACCTCGGTGACGTCGAGTGCATCCAGCCCGGCATGGCGATCACCGCCGAGTTCCGTGGCTTCGCGCACATGCTCCGCGGCCAGTTCGAACAGGCGGCGGACGCCTACGATCGCGCGCGGCGCGCGGCCGACTGCCAGGACGAGCAGCGCGACGTGCTGGCGTTCAACCAGGCCCGCATGCTGGCGAAGGCCGGGCAGAGCCAGCAGGCCCTGGCCGTGTTCGCGCAGAACGCCAAGGCGCTCGACGCGCGCTTCGGTCACCAGCGTGCGCTGGAGGAAGCGACGATCCTGCGTGAGCTCGGTCGTCGGCCGGATGCCGTGCAGCGCCTCGACGACGTGCTGCGCGACAGCGCCGCGATGCCGATGGCATCGTTGCAAGCCGGCGTCGAGTACCTGGAACTGGGGCTCGAGGACCAGGCGGAAAAGGCGCTGGAACGCGCCGCGGCCGACGTGCCGATCGCAGATTACCACCTCGCTCGCCTCAAGTTGCAGCGTGGCGATGTCGATACGTGCATGCAGCTGTTGGCGCGCGCGAACGCGGCGCGACCGGCCGAGGTGAGGCAGCGGTTGTCGGAAGACGCCGCTGCCTGGTCGACCGTGTCCGCGGATGCGAGGTTCCAGCAGCTCGTGGGTTCGCAGCCCGCCGCACCGATGCGGTGAGTTGCGGCTCGGAAAGGAAGAGAAGGGGAATCACGGTCGACCACGTCGGTTGCCGTCACAGCAAGTTGTCAGGAGAAACAATGTCCAAGCGGGAACAGGGCTTCACTCTCATCGAACTGATGATCGTCGTTGCGATCATCGCCATCATCGCGTCCATCGCGATCCCAAACCTCCTCAGCGCGCGCCTGAACGCCAACGAGTCGGCCGCCATCGCCACGCTGAAGAACATCTCGTCCGGCCAGTCGCAGTGCCAGGCCTCGGGCGTGATCGACGTCAACGGCAACGGCCAGGGCGAATACGGCTTCTTCGGTGAGCTGTCGGGCCGCATCGCCGCCCGCAACAACACGGGCGCTACGCAGACGATCAGCCCGCCGGTGCTGTCGACCGCGTTCGGCAACATCACGGCGCAGTCGAACGTCTCGCGTTCGGGCTACCTGTTCCGCATGTATCTGCCGAGCGCCACGGGCGCTGGCATCATCGAGGACACCGCCGGTGGTGACGCGACCAACGACAACGGCGTCGACGCCGGCCAGGCCGAGACCCTGTGGTGCTGCTACGCGTGGCCGCAGGTCCAGGGCAACAGCGGCAAGCGTGCCTTCTTCGTGAACCAGTCGGGTGACGTGCACGCCACCAACGGCATCGGCGTCGCCTACAACGGCACGGTGACGATCCCGCCGCAGAACGCCGCGTTCCTGGCCACCACGTCGGGCTTCATGGGCGACCGCGTCTCGTCGAACGCGACCGGCGCGGACGGCAACTTCTGGGTCGTCGTCCAGTGATGCAGCCGGCATGAGCTGCACGGCGTGAGCCGGCAGCCTGCCACGCACCGCCCGCTGCGGCCGCAAGGTCGAGGCGGGCGGTTGCAATTCCAGCGTGTGGTTCCTGCGGCTCTGCTCGCGTCGCGCCCCCCGATCTGCCGATAGCAGGGGCATGTCGGCCGATCTGCTGTCCACGGAACTGCAACCTCGTACGGACCAACTCGCCGGGCTGATGGCTACGGGGGACCTGCCGCGCCGCTGCGCTGCGGGCAGCGAAGCCTCGGGGGTGGCGACGGCGATCGCGCCGTCCCCGACGCCGCCGTTGGTGCTGGCGCCCGAGCAAGCGCCGGCGACACCGGCGCCGATCCAGGCCGCGCCGACGTCGCGTGCGACCGCGCGTGCGACCGCGCGGAGCGTTCAGCGGCTCTCGATCGTGGTGCCGGCGCGCAACGAAGAACTGAACCTGCCTGGCCTGCTCGCCGAGATCGACGCGG
>CANGSN010000025.1 GCA_947455805.1 Planctomycetota bacterium | reverse complement strand
GAGCAGCCGGCGGCGGCCGTGGTGCACTTCGGCGCCGGGGCACGCGGCTCGCCCAACCTCGCCTGGTTGGCCGAACGCATGGGCAGCCGCGCGTTCGCGGTGGTGCGCGGGGCCGAGGTCGTCTGCCATCGCGGCGACCTCGTCGATCGCGACGGTCGGCCGTGCACGCAGTTCGCCGACCCGGAGCGTTGCCGGCGCTGCTGCGCTGGCTCGTGGTGGCGCACGCCGCTGGCGAACGACTTCCTGGCGCGCGGCGATCTGCTGGCCGGCAGCCTGCTCGCCTGCGAGGCGATGTTCGTCGCCGATGCCGCCGACGCCGCGCTGTTGGCGGCGTTCGGTGTGCCCGGCAAGACGGTGCGCATCGGCTGCGAGGCGGCGGCCATCGCCGCCTGCGTCACCGCCGCCGCGACCTCGGCCAAGGGCTGAGGCTCTGGCCCGCCGCGGTCACTTCGCCGCGGCCGTCCGGCGGAAGTCGAGCGCGCCGAAGTCGAAGTCGGCGATCGGGCAGTCGATCCGGAACGCGGCGACCTTGCCTTCGTGGTCGAAGTCGAAGCGCACGAGGCCGAACGGCAGGAACTTGTCCGGCCAGTCGACGCGGAACGTGTCGTGGTGCCAGTGCTGCAGCGTGCCGAACAGGCGGCGCTTCGACGGCAGCAGCACGATCTCCAGCGCCTTGCCGTCGCTCCGGATCTCGGCCGGGCCGTAGATCGCGTCCTCGTAGCGGCCGGCGTAGGCGTCGAGTGCCAACGTCGGCTTGGTGCCCTGTTGGCGCGCGTCCTCGCGCTTCTCGACCGCTGCCGCTTCCTGTGCTTCGATGCGCGGCTTGATCACCTCGAGGCGCTTCACGACGTCGAGGCCGTTGCCGCCGGCGCGCTGCGTCAGCAGGGCCCGCTTGACCACTTCGTTGAGCACTCCGTCGTTGGCGTTGTTCAGCACGACGAAGCCGAAGCGCTCGGCCGGCATCAGCGAGACCTTGCTGAGGAACCCCGGCATGCCGCCGTCGTGTTCGATCACCTTCTGACCGCGCTCGAGCGACACCGACCAGCCGAGCCCGTAGCTGCGCATGTCGTCGGTGGCGGCACCGCTGCCGCGGCTGCTGGCCATCGTGTGCGGGCGCCACATCTCCCGCAGCGACGCCTCGCTGAGGATCTCGGTGCCGTTCCACTTGCCGCCGGCGAGCAGCATGCGCATCCACGCGGTCATCTCGTGCACCGACGAGTAGATCGACGCCGCCGGCTTGCAGGCGGTGAACTCGTGGTCCGGGATCACCGCACCGTCGATGTGCGGCAGCGCCTTCTCGGCGTCTGCCGGCAGCCGCTGCGCCGAGCTGCGGCTCGCGGTCATGCCGAGCGGCGTGAAGAACCGGCGCTCGACGAACTCCTCCCAGCTGCAGCCGGCGTGCTTCTGCACGATCAGGCCGGCGACCAGGAACATCAGGTTCTGGTAGCCGAACTGTTCGCGGAAGCGCTGCACCAGCGGCAGGCGCGCGGCGCGGCGCAGCACCTCGCGGTCGTCGTAGTCGCTGCCGTACCACAGCAGGTCGCCGGCGAACGTCACCAGCCCGCAGCGATGGCACAGCAGATCCCGCACCGTCATGTGCTGCGTGATCCAGGCATCCGCGAGGCGGAACTCGGGCAGGTGGTCGACGACGAGGTCGTCCCACTGCAGCTTGCCCTCCTGCACCAGCAGCGCGACCGCCGCGGCGGTGAACGCCTTGCTGCACGAGGCGATGTTGCACAGCGAGTTCGCCGTCATCGGCTGGCCCGGGGCGCGTTCGCCGACGCCGAGCTCGACGAGCACGTCGCCGTCCTGCACGACAGCGATCGCGAGGCCAGTGGCGCCAGCGGCTTGCTGCGCGGCCTTGGCGATGGCCTGCACCTGGTCCGCGGTCAGCGGCGTCGGCGCCTGGGCGAGCAGTGGCAGCAGCAGGAACAGGGCCGCGAGGGCGGCACCGACGGAGCGAAGGGGTGCGGGCATGCGCGATCGAACGAAAAGGAAGACGGCGACGCCGGGCCTGCTTACTCGATGCCGCGCCGGCGCGCCGCTGCGAAACCGCGCGGTGGCCCTCGGCGCGATCGGCCAGGGTCGATCGCCGCGGCGAAACCGTGACAGGCCGCACGGTCGCCACGGATCGCCGGCGTTCGCTATGTTCCCGACCTCCCATGCGCCTGCCCTCTCTCGTGGTGCTCGGCGCGTTCGTCGTTTCGGCGAACGCGCAAGGATGCGTGCGTCCCCTGCCGCCCCCCGGCGGCTTCCCGCTGCAGGCCGATCTCGTCGTGTCGGTGACCTACAGCGACGGCTACGAGACGTTCGGGTCGCTGCTGCGCCCGGCCGGTCCGCCGCCGACGTGTGGTTGGCCGCTGGTCGTGTTCGTGCATCCGCTCGGCGCAATGCGCAGCTACCAGCTCGACGTGCAGCAGCGCATCGCGGGCCAGGGCTACGCGGTGTGGAGCTACGACGTGCGCGGGCAGGGCCAGGCGCAGCTGGTCAACACGCAGCATCCGAACCCGGGCACGACGTTGTGGGGGCCGGTCGAACGCGTCGACCTCGCCGAGCAGATCGCGTTCGTCGCCGCCAACACCGCGTGGACGGGCGAAGTCGACGCGACGCGGCTCGGTGTCATGGGCGTCAGCCAGGGCGGGGCGCACGCGTGGAGCGCCGCCGCGTTGTCGGGCCAGACGGTCGGCGTGCCGGGCCGGCCGTCGATCGTGTTCCCAACGGTGGCGTGCGCGATCCCGTCCGACCTCGTCGCCGATCCGATCGACGACTGGGTGCGCGGCGGCGAACTGTTCAGCACGTGGTTCGTCGAGGCGATCTCCGGCAGCTACACCGGCACGCCGTTCGATGCGGCGTTCGTGCAGACGGCGCGAGCCGCGTTCGTGGCCCAGGACGCGCCGGGCCTGGTGGCGACGCTGCAGGCGGAAGGGCGCGCGCTGCGGCCGCTGCTCGCCGCCAGCAGCGTGCCGGTGCTCTACCACCACGCGTGGTTCGACATCGTCGACGGGCCGCTGTCGGCCGTGCAGTGCCTGGAGTCGCGCTCGGCGCCGTTCCGTGTGCACCTCGGCACTGTCGGCCACGCCGTACCGGCGAACGTGCACGAGGTGGCGCGCCGCGACGAAGCGTCGCTGCGCTGGCTGCATCGTTGGTTGTGGAACGAAGCGAACGAAGTCGATCTCGAGCCGCCGTTCGTGCTGGCGCAGCTGCCGCTCGATCCGCTGGTGCACGACGACCTGCAGACGAAGTGGAACCACGCCCTCGGTGCCTCGGTGCTGCCGCCGCCGACCGCGCAGCGCTGGTACTTGCACGACGACGGCCTGCTGCGCGACGCAGCGCCGACCGCACCGCAGGCGAACCTCGCGATCCACCAGCAGATCGATCCGCTGGCGACGACGTTCACGCCGACCGACTACCTGAACGATCCGTCGGTGCGCCTGCTCGCCAACGTGCTCGCCGCCTGCCCGCTGCAGGAGCGCGTCTACACGCTGACGACGACGGCGCCGAGCGAGATCGCCGCCAGTCCGCTGCTGCACCTCGAGCTCGTGCCCGACCAGCCGGCGTGGATGCTCGCCGCGGTGCTGACCGTGCAGGGGCCGGAGCCGGGCGCCATCGAAGTGATGCTCGGGGCGCAGGCGATCGCGCGGCACAACAGTCAGGCGGGCATCGCCGAGCAGCACGACGTGCGGCTGCCGCCGATCGCCGCGCGCATCCCCGCCGGCGCCACGCTGCGGCTGCGGCTGCGCAACCTGTGGCTGCGCGAGTGGCCGGGGCAGAGCATCGAAGTGGCGCCGCGCTTCCACGACTTCCAGGTCGCACTGCGCCACGACCAGGCACCGGCCGGTTGCTGGCTCGACCTGCCGCTGGTGCCGACGAAGCCGCGGCTGGTCGTCACGGCGGCGTCGCTCGATCTGGCGACCGCGCCGGCGATCACCGGCACGCTGCGCGGCGGCAGCGAACGCAGCGGCCATCCGTACTTCGCGGCGATCGGCCTGTCGGGCCAGGTGCCGGGCGTTCCGTACCTCGACGACGTGGTGGCGATCGACGGCGACTGGCTGGTGGTCGCGTCGGCCGGCTCGAACGAGGCGCCGTGGTTCAGCGGCTTCCTCGGCTTCCTCGACGTCGACGGCAATGCCTCGCTGACGCTCGACCTGTCGTCGATCGCGCCGCTGCCGCAGCTGCTGAACGGCCTGCAGCTGACGTTCGCCGCGTTCGTCTGGGACGGCCCGTGGGCGCCGACCGGTGCCGGCAGCAATCCGTGCGACGTGCAGCTGCGGTGATGGGGCGAACTTGAGAAGGGGGTTGACTCTCTCTCTCTCTCTCTCTAGTCACGGTGCCCACGAACGTCCGTGGCATCTCAACAAGGGAGAGTTAGCGTGGACCGCATCTTTCGTCGCCTTCCTGTGCTGATTGCTTTGCTCCTTGCGTCCTTGGTGAGTCTGGGGTTGAGAGCTCAGTGCTCCTGCCAAGTGCTCAACGTGGGCAATACGCCCATTACTGCCGTGGGAAACTGCATTGAGTACACTGGGGGCCCACAGGTTCCTTGCATTACGGCAACGATAACTTCCAAGCCGGGAGAAGTGCCGGATTCTGGCACCTGCAGCTTTCCGGACGACTGTCCAGCCGAGGTTGCAAAAAACTGCAAGTATGCAACGAAGCGCTTCAACGTCACCTTCGCACCGTGCTCAGCCCAGTGCTGGCAAACGGTGCGGGTGTTCCTTCTTGAGCCAGGCGGCAACGAAACGGGGCTCATTCCCCCGGCTCCGGGCGCCACGGTCTCTTTTGACGCGCCATGGACGGACGTTCCAGACGGATGTGGCACGGACGAAAAGTCGGTTTACATCCAGTTCAAGAACGAGCTGGGCGTTGTGCAGTTTGAGTGTCGCGCTCGATATGGATGCGCCAAGTGCAAGCGGATGGCCTGAGCTGAGATGAGTATTCGCATCCGCATTCTGGTCTGTGTCGGTTTGGCATTGGTTCTCGCCATTGTTGGATCTGAGCTGGTTCCCTATGAGGAGCCTACCTCTTCCGATGCCAACTCTCGTCCAGTCGTGGGCGACTCGCCCCAGGATAGCGGCATTGTCTACCCATCCCCACAGGTGTCGGCGTCCTCTAGTCGGCAGAGCGGCATTGGGGCCTCCGATGCCTTAGCTAGGCGACTGTCGCTTCTGCCGATGAGCTTGCCTGCAGATTATGACGGGTTGTCCAAGATGCATCGCAAGTCCGCGCCCTACGATCTTCAAATCAACGCAAGCAAGGTTGCTGCAACACAAAAGTCGGCGATGCTTAAGCGGTTGGAGGCCATAGTCCCAGATTCGCCAAGTGCAGCACTAGAGCAGCAGGATGCGGCCTACATGCTGCGTCTGCTCGAACTGGCTGAGATCCGGTTGCATGAAGGGCATGGGCTTCTCGCAGTAGGAGGGATTCAGCCTGAGTCGTCGGAAGGCATGGCCCACTACTTCCTCTTCCCGACAGCCGGATTTGTTCAGGGTAGGGATGTGGGAGTCATCGTCGACCTCGGCGACGACGAAGAACTCCTAATGTACGATCGCGCGTGTCGCGAACTTCGTCGTGCAGGTGCCGCGCAACGGGCCGCCGACTTCAATCGGAAGAATGAGGTGGATCGGCGTTCGGTCGTTGATGCTTTCCTGCGTCGGCTTGAAGTCGACAAGGTGGCCGACTGGGCTAGGTTCGGCTTGGAGGATGATGATGTGGGTTATCTGCGCGTCGATCGTGACTCGGCGCTCCTGCTCCCGCGGTGGTGATGGTCCAACTGGCAGATTAGCTCAGGCGTCGCCGGCGGCCTGCATGCGCCGCTGCCGCCGTTCGTCCGCGGTCATCTCGCTGTCGAGGCGGCCGAGGAACGCAGTGCCTTCCTTGGCGCGGATCCACTGCGCGAACAGCGGTGACACGCGGCGCACCTGCGCCAGCATGTCGAGAGCGACCTTGCGGTACGAGAAGTGGCCTTCGGGGCCGCTGCGCAGCTCGATGAAGTAGGCGACCTGGCGCGGGTCGAAGACGATGCGCACACGCTGCAGGAAGCCGAACGGCGTCACGTAGGCGGCGGCGTGCGGGAAGCGCTTCGCGATGCGCTGCTGGCGCTCGGCAGTCTGCTCCATCACCGCGATGTAGTCGGCGGCGAGGCCGGCTTCGTGCAGCAGCGGCGGCACCGCGAAGCCATGCACCGTCGTCAGCTGTTGCTGCTGCTGGAAGCCCTTCCGGTGGCGGCCGATGTCGCGGTAGGCGCCGAAGTCGAGCACGGTCTCGAACTCGAACGGGGCAGCACCTTCGAGGGCCAGCGGCCACGCGTCGTGCGGGCCGCGCGCCGCCATCAGGTTGCCCATCACCCGCTGGCGTTCGCCGTCGGGCAGCGATCGGACGCCGTTCTGCAGCGCCGCGAACGGCTGCTGGCTGTGCTCGTAGAGCAGCGAAGCGAGCAGGCGGTCGTCGAGTTCGCGGTCCCAGCACAGCAGCTGCGTGTGGCCTTCGCTCGGGCCGCGGTGCACCGGCACCACCGCTGCGCCGAGTTCTTCGCACAGCTGCGGCAGCGCCTGCTGCAGGCTCTGCGCGAACGGGTTCGGCTTCGCGTGCTTCAGCAGCGTCGGCAGCGCCTTCTCGGCCTCTTGCTGCATGCGTTCGCCGACCAGGCGGAACTCGGCCAGCGGGTGCGAGCGCAGCTCGGTGACGACGTCGGCGAGCGTGCGCGCGTCGACGACCATGCCCCACTTGGTCTGGATCGCCGGCGTCAGCAGGTAGCGCGCCGCGTCGAAGGCCTCGGCCTTCAGCGTGCGCAGCCACGGCGCTTCCTTCTCGCCGGCCTGCAGCGGCCGCACGCGCTGCAGGTGCTGCAGCAGCACCTCGGTCGCGCGCGTGTAGAGCGCGAACGTGTCCCGCAGCACCGCTTCGTAGTCGGCGGCGACGTCGCCGCCGGCCGCCATGACGTCCGGATCGCGCCAGTGCGACTCGGCGGTGAAGGCGATGTACCGCGTCGAGCTCTCCTCGAACGAGCAGCGCCGTTCGCGCTGGATGAAGCGCGTCACCAGCTGCGAGACCTTCTCGATCGCCAGGTGCACGACCGAGCCTTCGCGCAGCGAGTTGTGGCCGTGGTCGATCGCGTAGGTCTTCAGGAACTGCCCCGACTTGTCGGCCATCACCGCCGACAGCGTGTCGACGACGGCGCCCGGCAGCGGCAGCGACTCGAGTTTCTTGCCCTGCGCCTCGAGCCCCTGGCGGAGGCGTTCGAGGAACTGGTCGCGCATCGACTTGCTCGAGCGCGAGTAGACGCCGTTCAGCGTCGCCGCCACTTCCTCGGGCAGGTTGCGCACGAGGTAGACGTCGGCATGCTCGGGGCCGTCGACGACCGAGAAGTAGTGGCGCAGCAGGCTGCGCTCGAAGTCGCTGTAGGGCATCGGTCGCTGGAGAGCGTTGGCGCGGGTCGAGCGGTCAGTTGCGCGCGGCGCGCTTCTGCATCACGAACCAGGTCGCGACGGCGCCGAGGGCGATGCCGGCGGCGAACACGAACCAGACGAAGGGGGTCTCGAGCGGGGTGATGTGGGCGAACATGGCGCGCTATGGGAGCGGTCGGTGCGGTGGCCTGCAAGGCAGCAGTGGCCGCCGCGGTGGCTCGCTCGTGGGCGTCGGGCGAGGCGTACAGGCCGGCGTGGATCCGAGGATCAGCTCGGCCCCAGGCCTGCCGTGAACGCGTCGCTACCGAGCGGTTTCAGCCCCAGCTTGGCGTACATCCACGATGCGTCGTAGCGCACCATGCCGGACGGCGGGTTGCTGATGCTCCAGATCTCTCGGCGAACCCGCTCGGGGTCGATCTTGGCGAAAGCCCGTGGAGGGCGCCCGCCGAACATCGGTACCGGCTCGTCGATCCAGCGCCGGTAGTGCGCGTCGAGCGTCTGGAAGAGCATCTGCTCCTGCACTTCGGGTGGCGGCACGGCGTTCCGGTCGGCGGTCGGCGGTGGCTGCGAGCGGGCGCGTTCCATCATCTCGGCGTGCGTCGTCGTGGTGACGTGGACGACTTCGGCCCCGGCTACCTGCTGCAGCAGCGCCACGGCGCGATCGAGCCGGCCGCGTGAGTTGGTGCTCAGCAGCGCCAAGTCGCCGTCGAGGTCGAGCTCGGCGAGGCTGCGTCGCAGGTCCTTGCCGAGGGATTCGAACCAGTTCCAACCGGTCGGCCGACCAAGCTCGTCGCGGCCGTGTTCGTCGTCGTCTTCGTCGAGCGGCTCCGAGTCCGGCGCCTGCTGCAGCCAGGCGTGCAACCGTTCCGGGTCGACGTAGAGCGTTCGGAGTGGAGCGCCGACGACGACGCTCGCGATCGCCATCCAGCCTGACTTGGTTGCCTCTCACTCCTGTCGGTACCTTCGACTGGACAATCCAGCGGGTTCGTCGACGATGGGTGCTGGGGCGTGCCCGGCCATGCGGCTGGAGCTGCGCCACAGCCGTCTTCGATGCCGATGACCACCGACTTGCTTCAGCAGGCGCGCCGCCTGCCCAACGGCGCGCACTTCCATCGCTGCGCCCTACAGGTGAATCCCCACGGCTATCTGGCGAAGTTTCGTGGTGCGCCTGGGGGTGGTGATCCAGCCCAGCATGCCAGGGACATGGTCGACAAGGCCGTGGAGCTGGGCATCACGGTGCTGGCGATCACGGACCACAACTGCGTCGACGATGTTCGGTTCTTCCGAGCGGCTGCTGAGGGGAAGTCTGTGCACGTGTTCCCAGGCTTCGAGATCGCGTCGAGCGAGGGAGTCCACGTGTTGTGCGTCTACGCCGCCGACACCGATACCGAACAGCTGAAGCTCTACCTGGGTGGTTTCGGGATCACCAAGCCAGGCTCGTCGAGCGAGATAAGCAGTGAACGCTTCGTCGATGTCGTCGCGAGAGTGCACGAGCAAGGCGGCGTCGCGATCGCCGCTCACGTCACCGACGACAACGGTTTGTTCACGAGTCTTTCCGGCAAGCCGCGCATCGCCGCTTGGCGAGCGGAGCGTCTGTCGGCGATCCAGATCCCTGGGACTCTCGAGGATCTGGCTCCAGAGCACCGGCAGATCCTGCGCAACCAGACGCCCGAGTACCGACGAGAGGTCTTCGCAGACGCTGACCAGGCAGTGGCAGTCGTCAATGCCAAGGATGTGACCGTTGCCGCGGACTTGGCCCATCCGCGTGCCACTTGCTGGATCAAGATGTCCGAAGTCACCATCGAGGGGCTGCGCCAAGCGTTCCTCGATCCAGGTTCGCGCGTTCTGCTCAATCCAAAGCATGGTTCTTTGGAGAGCAGCGATCATGCAGAGCTCGTGTGCATGACCTGGGAGGGTGGGTTCTTCGATGGAGAGGCCATTCACTTCAACAAGAACCTCAACGTGTTGGTCGGCGGGCGCGGAACCGGCAAGTCGACGATCGTCGAGAGCTTGCGTGCGGTTCTGGGGCTCACGCCGGTCGGTGACGATGCGCGAGATGCTTACGAAGGGCTGGTCCGGCAGGTCCTGCGTGCGGGCACGCGGCTGTCGCTCGTGGTGCGCACCGAGGTTCCCTCGCCTCGCGAGTACCGGATAGAGCGCACTCTGCCAAACCCTCCGATCGTCCGAGATGCCGACGGCAACGTCTCGAACCTGACCCCGGCGCAGTTGCTACCGAGGGTGCAGGTGTTCGGCCAGCACGAGATCTCGGAGCTGACCAAGAGTCGGGAGAAGCTCACCCGGTTGCTGGATCGCTTCGTGGAGCGCGACGATGCGGCGGCAAGGCGCTTGGTCGACATGCAGCGAGAGCTGGAGAAGAACCGGCGCGCGGTGTTGGACACGGACGTCGAGTTGCGGCAGATCGAGGAGCGTCTCAGCGCGCTGCCCGGCCTCGAGGAAACCTTGCGGCGGTTCCGCGATGCTGGGGTCGAGGACAAGTTGCGCGAGCGAACGCTGTTGTTGCGTGAAGAGAAGGTGCTCGCGGCGGTGCCGGAGCGCTTGGCCCCCCTGCAGCAGCTGTGCTCCGACTTGTCGCGCGACTTGCATCTGGATCGCGCCTTCTTGTCGGAACGAGCCCTGGACGACCTGCCTGACAAACAGAATCTGCGGTGCCTGGACGCCGTGTTCCAGGAGTTGGAGGCCAAGTTGCAGGGGCTCGCTGCCGGCTTCGCGGAGGCCCTGGCCAAGGCGGACGGCGACGTTGCGGAAATCCGTCGTCGTTGGGGTGTTCGGAAGCAGGCCATCGAGGAGCAATACACGCGGTTGCTGCGAGATCTGCAGAAGTCGAAGGTCGACGGCGAAGAGTTCTTGCGATTGCGCCGCCAGATCGAGGATCTGCGACCGTTGACCGAGCGACGTGCCATGGTGCAGCGCTTCGCGGCGGAGCATGCCGAACGTAGGCGGAACCTGCTCGTGGATTGGGAAAACCTGAAGGCTGAGGAGCACCGGCGATTGCGGGACGCAGCCAAGCGCGTTGGCAGGAAATTGAAGGACCGTGTGCAGGTGGAGGTCCAAGCCGCGGGAGATCGAGGTCCGCTTCTCGACCTAGTGAAGGAGGTAGGAGGGCGGCTCTCGGATTCGATCAAGATCCTGGAGAGTGTCCCCGAGCTTTCGCTGAGTCACTTCGTTGCGGCATGCCGCAGTGGTGGCAAGGCGCTGGTCGAGCAGTATCGGCTTCCGCCCTCGCAAGCGGAGCGTCTGGCGGGAGCTGGACCAGAGATCCTGATGCGAATCGAGGAGCTTCGGTTGTCGTCGACCACGGAGTTGTCGCTGAACACCGCGCCATCAGGGGAGTCTCCCACGTGGCAGGAACTGAACGAGCTTTCCAAAGGCCAAAAGGCGACAGCTGTGCTCTTGCTGCTGCTGCTGGACTCGGATGCTCCGCTGATCGTCGATCAACCCGAAGACGATCTCGACAACCGATTCATCACCGAGGGAATCGTTCCCAAGATGCGCGAGGAGAAGCAGCGGCGGCAGTTCGTCTTTGCCACCCACAACGCGAACATCCCCGTGCTCGGTGATGCGGAGTTGATCGTCGGTCTGTCCGCAAAGGGTGAAGCGGATGGGGGGCGTGCAACGATCGAAGCGAGGCACCGCGGATCGATCGACACGCCCTCGGTTCGGACGTTCATCGAGGAGATCCTCGAGGGTGGCAAGGAGGCGTTCGAGCGCCGGCGGCGCAAGTACGGGTTCTGATCATGAATCGAAGCGAACTGGCTGAGCTGATCCGCAACGGTGAGAACTCGGGGATCGACTTCAAGCGCGACGACCTGGCGCCGGAGAAGTTGGCCAAGGTCGCGGCAGCCCTGTTGAATCTCGAAGGCGGTCACATCCTCCTGGGGGTGGAAGACGATGGAGCCGTCTCCGGGCTGACACGCGAGCGCGGCCGAGCCGAAGAGTGGGTCATGCAGGTGCTTCGGGACCACTTGCAGCCGGGCGTGATCCCCTATTGGGAAACGATCGACTGGGGCGAAGGGAAGCTCGTCGGCATCGTGACCTTGTCGGCGGATGCGCCGGACAAGCCTTACAAGGTCAAGCGTGGCAGCGGAGCTTGGGTCACGCAGGTCCGCGTCGGTTCCACGACGCGCGACGCCACTCGTGAGGAGGAAGCGCGGCTATACATGCAGTCGGGGCAATTGCAGCAGGATCGCAAGCCCGTTGTCGGGAGCACGCTCGCCGATCTCGATCTGCGGCGGCTCATCAACTACTTCCGGGACATCCGGGGCCAGGACTGCCCCGAATCCTCCGACAACGTCGGATGGGAGCGGCTCTTGGTAAACACCGAGATCATGTACGGCGATCGAGGGAGAGCCATCCCGAGTGTTGGAGGCCTCTTGCTGTTCGGCAACGCTCCGAATCGCCACCTTGCACAGGCTGGGATCACTGCCGTGGCCTATCCTGGCACTCAGAAAGACTATGCCGCCCAGGGGCGCGAGCTGCTGCGTGGCCCGCTCGTCTCGCTGTTCCGAGAGGGGGCTGCAGGATCCCGTGCCTCGGGAGCCTCGGTGGCCCCTGCCGCCGGCTTGGTCGAGGTCGGAGTGATCGACATGGCCATGGACTTCGTGCGACGCCACACACATGTGACTGCGACTCTGGACGGTGCCCGGCGGAACGACCGCTGGGACTACCCCGAAGCCGCTGTGCGCGAGGCCATCGTCAATGCCGTCGCCCACAGGGACTACACGATCCTCGGCATCGACGTGGACCTGGCGATCTTCGCGGATCGCCTGGAGATCACGTCGCCTGGTCGCCTACCCAACACTGTGACGGTCGACAAGATGCGGGCCGGCTACCGGGCCTCGCGCAACGAACTCGTCAAGGAGGTGCTGCGCGACTACCGCTACATCGAAGCGACTGGGTTGGGTGTGCCGCGCAAGATCGTGGCGGGGATGCGAGAGCACAACGGCACGGATCCGGATCTCGTAGAAGAGGACAGCCGGTTCGTGGTCAGGTTGTGGAAGCACCCTCCGGCTCCATGATGCAGCATCCACGATGCGTGACCTTCTGTGACCGACTCAGGGCAGCATCCAGAACGCCGACTTCCGCGAGGTGTTCGGCATCGAACGCGAGGCTGCGAAGGAGGAGCTCCGGCGGCTCGTTGCGCGTGAGGTGCTCGTGCGAACCGGGGAACGCCGCGGCACCCGTTACTCGCGTGGCCCTCGGTTCGACGCCTGGGTCGCGGAGACCGCAAAACACCCATGAAGGTATGGTGGCTATGGCGGACTCGGAGATGTAGGTCGTGATGCTGCAGTCGCTTGCAACCTGCGCAAAGACTGCATCACGCCCCCAAACCTGAAGCTCCAGTTCGATGGCGACCAGCCGTTCCAGCTCGCCGCCGTGCAGGCAATCGTCGAGTTGTTCGACGAGCAGCCGCGCAGCGAGTCGCGCGCCTCAGCGAACGTCACGGGCGCGACAGTGTCTGCGTGCCCAGGTGGACGCGCTGGCCGGCAGTGAGCTTGGGCAGGACGAGCGTCGTGTGCTGGCCGATGCGCTCGGGGGCGACCGAGGACTCGACTTCGACGCGCACCGTGTTCGGCATCGGCTTCTCGGTGTTCACCCACAGCACGATCGTGCCGTCGGGCTGGCTCCAGGCTTGGCCTAGCGACTTTTCCGAATCTCTCGCGACCCAGAAGTGGGAGCGTTCGGCAGGGGCGCCGTCGTGGGCGAGCAAGCGCGCGCGGACGACCGCCATCTGGGGCGGCATCGGCAAGGTCACCTGGAGCGAAGCGAAGCCATCCTGTTGGTTTGAGGTGTCCTGGGCACCTTGCTCCCAGGACCACTGGGATCCAGTCAGAGTCATCTCCCAGCTTGGCACGGTGTAGATCACGCTCTTGCCCTCCACCTCGATTGCATAGGCGAACTCGTCGCCGAACCCGGGGCGGTGGCGCTGCGTCCAAGCAACGAACCAGCGCGGCCAGAAGTCTTCGGGCGTTGTGAAATCGACTCGTTGGACCCGGCTCAGGTTCAGGGTGACTTCGACCGAGCGACGCGACGTCAGGCGGATCCGCTCCTGCTCGTGGATGCCGAGACCTCTCGCAGCGACGACTGCGTGCGGGGACTCGACGTGCCGTTCACCCTTCTTGTGAGCGCGCTGGCGTTGTTCGGCTTCGAGGTCGATGCCGCCCGGAGCCCGCACGACGAGTCGCCCCGCTCCATCGGTCTGCCCGAGCATGGCGTGCAGGAAGGGGGGCTTGTCCTCGTCGTCGTCGTTGTCTTCGTCGCTGGCGAAGCTCGGTGACGCATCGATCGGAACGCCGGCCAGCGGCGTGCCTTTGTTGTCGACGGTACGCACGACCCAGTGCCAATCGTCGATCGCGAGGGACACTGCACTCGCCGTCGCCGGAAGTGGATCCGGCACGCGCACCACGCCCGCGAGTTCGCCGGCCTCTGCCGCGATCCACGCGCCCGGCGGTGCGGCGACGAGTCCGTTCGCGTCGCTTGTCCGCGCATGACCGTGGCGACGCAGCACCTCGAAGGAGTTGTCGCGCCAGCTGCTGTCGGCGCCGCTCAGCCACTGACGGTTCGCCATCGCGCCCGCCGGCAGCCACCAAGTCGACGCGTTCGCGATCGGCGTTCCTGCGGCGTTGGTGACGACCACGAGCGCGTGGCCGGCCGGCGGTTGGAACGCGGCTTCGCCGCAGCTGGTCAG
>CANGSN010000024.1 GCA_947455805.1 Planctomycetota bacterium | reverse complement strand
CTGGGCGCGCACCGGATCTGGCTGAACCCCGACTGCGGCTTCGGCACGTTCGCCGATCGCCCGGTGGCGACCGCCGAGGTGGCGATGGCCAAGTGCCGCATCCTCGCCGACGCCGCCGCGCGCTTGCGGCGCGACGCGGCCACCACGGCCACGCGGTGACGCCGATCGTCGGCGCACGGTTGCGCGGCCAGCGCGAGCGGCCCACCATGCGGCGATGACGACGATCGCACTGCTCGGGACCGGCCTGCTCGGCGCCGGCATGGTCGAGAACCTGCTGGCGAAGGGCCACGCGGTCCGCATCTGGAACCGCACGCGCGACAAGCTCGCACCGCTGGTGCAGAAGGGCGCCGTCGCCGCCGCCGACCCCGCCGACTGCGTGCGCGGGGCAGCGCGCGTGCACCTCGTGCTGGCCGAGGACACGGCGGTCGACGCGGTCACAGCCCAGCTGCGGCCGGGGCTCGCGGCGAACGTGCCGGTGCTCGACCACAGCACCAACCTGCCGGCGAAGGTGAAGGCGCGCTTCGCCGCCCTGCGCCAGGCCGGCGTGCGCTACGTGCCAGCACCGGTGTTCATGTCGCCGGCGAACGCGCGCGAGGCCAGCGGCCTGATGCTGCTCGCCGGCCCCGCCGCCGACCGCGACGCGCTGCAGGCCGACCTGCAGGCGATGACCGGCAAGCTGCTGTGGGTCGGCGAACGCGTCGACCTCGCCGCCGTGCACAAGCTCGCCGGCAACTCGCTGTTCTTCGCGCTGGCGGCGGCGATGGCCGACGTGCTGGCGATCGGCGCTGGCAACGACGTGCCGCCGGAGCAGATGCTGGCGCTGTTCGAGACGTTCAAGCCGGGCAGCGCGCTGCCCTACATCGGCCAGCGCGTGGTCAAGGCCGGCTCGGGCCCTGCCAGCTTCGAACTGGCGATGGCGCGCAAGGACGCGCGCCTGATGCAGGAAGCCGCCGGCGGCAAGGCGCTGCTGCTGCTGCCGCACATCGCCGCGGCGATGGATGCGGCGCTGCAGAAGGGCCACGCCAACGCCGACTACTCGATCTTCGTGAAGCGCTGACGCCGGCTCGTCGGCACAGCGCGGGTCCGCCGAGGCAGCGCAGGAGTTGCGAGAAGCACGAAGATGCCAGTTGCGCGGCCCGGCCCGCGCGGCTTTACTGCTCGCCCGCCGCCGGAGAGGTGGCAGAGTGGCCGATTGCGTCACCTTGCTAAGGTGATGTACCGGTAACGGTACCGGGGGTTCGAATCCCCCCCTCTCCGCCAGCTTTCCTCCCCCCGGAGGAAGCTCGTTCCCCGCGGGCGTCTCGCCGGTCGCGAGCGCCCGCAGTGCCCGCACACGCACTTCCGTCCACGCCGCGTCGGCTCACCGAGGCGGCTCGATTCCGTGGCCAAGACTCCACGAACGAACCGCCGCGCGTCGCCGGCCACCTGCGCCCTGGTCGGCCTCGCCGTGTGCAGCTGCACCGGCCCGCGGCTCCTGGTCGAGGACCGCGGCAAGCACGACGTCTTCCTCGACGGCCGCCGCATCTACGACGACGAGATCAAGTTCCGCTACTACGGCACCACGCGCTGGGACGCGCTGCCCGCCGACCGCGACGGCGCTCTCGACTGGACGCTGCGCCCGGCGAGCCAGGAGGTGGCGATCACGCCGCCGGCACCGGCGTGGCTGTTCCCGCTCGACTTCCCGCTCGAGATGCTGGCGTGGACCTTCGGCGGCGGCGGCGACACCACGACGCGCATCGTGCTGCCGACCACCGACGCCCAGCGCCGGGCGGAGTCCGAACTCGGCAACGCCCAGCTGGCGTCGATGGCCGAACGCGCGTTGGCCGCGCGCCGCAGCCGCACTTCGCCATGACCGCACGAAGCCCCACCGCCTCCCCCAGCGTGCCGCCACATCCCGGCGCCGTGGCCCTGGTGCACGGCCTCGGCCGCTTCGGCGGCGGCCGCGAAGCCGTGCGCTACCTCGCCCGCGCCGGTTGGACGGTGCGCATCGCCGACAAGAGTGCCGGTGACGACCTGCAGGCGGTGCGCGCGGCGATGAGCGACCTGCGCACGCTCGACTGGCAGCTCGGCCGCGAGGACGAGGCGCTGCTCGCCGACGTGGCCCTGTTCGTCGCCAACCCGGGCGTGCCCGAAGGCAACCCGCTGCTGCAGGCGGCGCGCGCGCGCGGCGTGCCGATCACGCAGGAAGCCGACCTGTTCCTCGCCGACTATCCGGGCCGCGTCGTCGCCGTCACCGGCACCAACGGCAAGTCGACGACGTCGACGCTGCTGCATCGGGCGCTGCAGACCAGCGGCGTCGACGCGCTGCTCGGCGGCAACATCGGCCACAGCCTGCTGGCCGAGGTCGCGCACTGGCGCCCCGATCAGGTCGCCGTGCTCGAGATCTCGAGCTTCCAGCTCGAACGACTGCACGCCGATCGCCGTGTGCACGGCGCCGTGTTCACGCGCGTGCTGAAGGACCACGTCGACCGCCACGGCACGCTCGACGCCTACCACCGCGCCAAGGGCCGCCTGGCCACAGCCGCCAGCGCCTTCGTCGTGCACGCCGCCGACGATCCGGTGGCGAGCGCCTACGCCAGCGACGTGCCGCTGCGCCTGCGCTACGCGGCGACGACGCCCGCCCCGCACAGCGCCGGCCTGGTCGACGGCTTCGTCGCGCTGCGGCTCGCGCGCGACCCCGCCGAGCGCATCGTCCACCAGGACGCGCTGCGGCTGCTCGGCGCGTTCCAGGTCGAGAACGTCATGGCCGCGTCGCTGGCGGCGCGGTGCGTCGGCGGCACGCCGCACGGCATCGGCGTGGCGATGGCCAACGCAGCACCGCTGCCGTTCCGCCTGCAGCTGGTCGCGACCCGCGACGGCGTGCGCATCTACGACAACGGCGTGTCGACCGAGGTCGAGTCGACGCGCTCGGCGCTGCAGACGCTGTCGGCGCTGCAGACGCAGGCCGGCCGCGTGCACTGGCTCGGCGGCGGCAAGAGCAAGGACGGCGACTACGCGACGGTGGCCGCGGCGGTGGTGCCGCACATCGCGTCGGCGCACCTGTTCGGCGCGGCGGCAGCACCGCTCGCCGCGGAGATCGGCAGCGCGCGGCCGACGACGGTGTCGACGACGCTGCGCGAGGCGCTGGCGAAGGCGCTCGCCGCTGCGGAACCGGGCGACGCCGTGCTGTGGAGCCCGGCGTTCGCGTCGTTCGACCAGTACCCCAACTTCCGCGCGCGCGCGCTCGAGTTCCACGCGCTGCTCGCCGCAGCCACGACCGGCAGCACGCCGCCCGCCAGCTCGGCGAGCGGCGCGATGTGATCCACGGCGACCGTTCTGCTAGAGTCCGGCGACACCGATGCAGTTCTGCACCGCATGCCAGAAGGCGATGGCGACGATCGTCATCATGGACCTCAGCGACGGGGCCGTGACCGGCTCGCAGCACCTCTGCCAGGCATGCGCGGAACAACTCGGAGTCGGCCAGCCGAAGCCACCGAAGTTCTCGGCGGAGCTGCTCGAGGACCTGCTCGGCCAGAAGGGGTCGCGCGCGCGCAGCCGGCCGAGCGAAGCCTGCAGCGGCTGCGGCATGACGCCGGCCGACTTCCGCAGCAAGGGACGGCTCGGCTGCCCGCGCTGCTACGAGGCGTTCCGCGGCGAACTGGTGCCGCTGCTGCTGCGCATCCACGAAGCCGCCGCCCACCGCGGTCGCCTGCCGGTGCCAGCGCCGGCCGCGGTCGTCAGCGAGGACGACGGCCGCACCCTCACCGACGTGCGCCGACGCCTCGAGGACGCCGTGCGCGGCGAACGCTACGAAGAGGCCGCGCGCCTGCGCGACGAGCTGCGCCGCCTCGAACGCGGAGACGCGTCGTGAGCAAGCCGCGCCGCGACAAGCAGCCGGAGTTCCGCCCCGGCACCTGGCTGCTCGGCACCGGCCCGGAGTCCGACATCGCCATCTGCACGCGCGTGCGGCTCGCGCGCAACCTGCAGGACTTCCCGTTCTCGCCGCGCCTCGACGAAGCCGAGGCCCAAGAGCTCTACCGCTTCGTCACCCAGCGGCTGCAGAAGCCGGGGCTGCCGGAGGCGCTGACCGTGCTCGACCTGCAGCCGGTCGAAGAGCTCGAGCGCACCGTGCTGGTCGAGCGCCACCTGATCAGCCGCGAACTCGCCGGCAGCAAGAAGCCGAGCGGCGTCGCCGTCGACCTCGAGGAGAGCGTCGCGGTGATGATCAACGAGGAGGACCATCTGCGCGTGCAGGTGTTCGCGCCGGGCCTGCAGCCGGAGGCCGCCTGGCGGCGCGCCGAACGGCTGGACGACGCGCTGATCGCACGGCTGCCGATGGCGTGGTCGGAGGAGTTCGGCTTCCTGACCTCGTGCCCGACCAACACGGGCACCGGCCTGCGGCTGTCGGTCATGCTGCACCTGCCGGGCCTCGTCTGGTCCGAGGAGATCGACAAGGCGACCACCGTCGCGCAGAAGATCCACCTGGCGGTCCGCGGCCTGTACGGCGAAGGCAGCAGAGCACTCGGCGACTTCTACCAGGTCAGCAACCAGGTCACGCTCGGTCGCGACGAGACGACGATCCAGAGCGAGGTGCTGCTGGCCGTCGGCCGCATCGTGCAGTGGGAACGCGAGGTGCGCAGTGCGCTGCTGCGCGGCTCGGCGCGGGTGAAGACCCTCGACCGCGTGCACCGCGCCCTCGGCACGCTCGAGCGCGCCCAGATCCTGACCAGCGAGGAGGCGCTCGGCTGCCTGTCGGCGGTGCGCTTTGGCATCGAGGAGAATCTGCTCGACGGCTTCGCGATCCCGGCCGTCAACCGCGCGCTGCTGCTGTCGCAGCCCGGCCACCTGCAGCGCCACTCGAAGGAGCTGCTGAAGCCAGACGAACGCGACCAGCGGCGCGCCCAGCTGTTGCGCGAAGTGCTCGGCTGCCAGCGCTGATCCAGCGGCGGCAGCCAGGCACCGCCCGGCGCCACAGCGGCGGCATCGGCCGGTGCCAAAGTGGCCCAGGGCCTGTCGGGAAATCCCGCAGCCGTCCCAACCCAGGCTGGAACTGGAAGTCAGGTAAATCCTATACAGCTGGCATCCGATCTAGTGTCGGGTACAGCAAGGCCCCCGAGGTTTACCGCGCATGTTCGATCGCTTCACCGACCGCGCCAAGAAGGTCATGAGCTTCGCCCGCCAGGAGGCGATGAAGTTCAACCACGAATACATCGGCACCGAGCACATCCTGCTCGGGCTGGTCCAGGAAGGCAGCGGCGTCGCCGCCAACGTCCTGAAGAACATGACCGTCGACCTGGAGAAGATCCGGCACGAGGTCGAGAAGATCGTGAAGACGGGGCCGTCGATGGTCACCATGGGCCAGCTGCCCTTCACGCCGCGGGCGAAGAAGGTGCTGGAGCTGTCGCTCGAGGAGGCCAGCCAGCTGAGCCACAACTACATCGGGACCGAGCACCTGCTGCTCGGGCTGATCCGCGAGAACGAGGGCATCGCCGCGCAGGTGCTGATGAACCTCGGCGTCAAGCTCGAGGAGGTACGCGAGGAGGTCCTCGAGTTCCTCGGCGCCTCGGAGAACAACAACGAGGACGAGGGCGAGAGCAGCGAGTCCAGCGGCGGCGGTGGCAGCGGTGGCGGCGGCGGCAACGGCGGGAGCTCGCCGCAGGGCAGCGGCACCGGCAGCGGCCAGGGCAACAGCAAGAGCAAGACGCCGGCGCTCGACTCGTTCGGCCGCGACCTGACCGACCTGGCGCGCGACGGCAAACTCGACCCGGTGATCGGCCGCGACCAGGAGATCGAACGCGTCATCCAGATCCTGTCGCGCCGCACCAAGAACAATCCGGTGCTGCTCGGCGAAGCCGGCGTCGGCAAGACCGCGATCGTCGAAGGCCTGGCGCAGCGCATCGTCAAGGGCACCGTGCCCGAGATCCTGCGCCGGAAGCGCCTGGTCGTGCTCGACCTCGCGATGATGGTCGCCGGCACCAAGTACCGCGGCCAGTTCGAGGAACGCATCAAGGCGGTGATGACCGAGGTGCGCCGCGCCAAGGACGTGATGCTGTTCATCGACGAACTGCACACGCTGGTCGGCGCCGGCGGCGCCGAGGGCGCGATCGACGCCAGCAACGTGCTGAAGCCGGCGCTGTCGCGCGGCGAGGTGCAGTGCATCGGCGCCACCACGCTCGACGAGTATCGCAAGTACATCGAGAAGGACGGCGCCCTCGAGCGCCGCTTCCAGACCGTCAACGTCGAGCCGCCGAGCCCCGAGCAGACCGTCGAGATCCTGAAGGGCCTACGCGACAAGTACGAGGCGCACCACCGCATCACCTACACCGACGACGCCTTCAAGGCGGCGGTCGAGCTGAGCACGCGCTACATCACCGGCCGCTTCCTGCCGGACAAGGCGATCGACGTCATCGACGAAGCCGGCGCCCGCGTGCGCATCAAGTCGATGACGGCGCCGCCCGACCTGCGCGACATGGACACCGAGATCGCCCGCCTCAACAAGGAGAAGGAGGAAGCGGTCGCCGGCCAGGACTTCGAGCGCGCGGCGGACCTGCGCGACCAGTCGTTCAAGCTCGGCAAGAAGAAGGAAGAGATCCAGCGCGAGTGGCGCGACCGCGAGAACTCGCGCGAGTCGGGCGGGATCGTCGACGAGGACGTGATCGCCGAGACCGTCTCCAAGATGACCGGCATCCCGCTGAACCGCCTCGACCAGGCGGAGGCGGAGCGCCTGATCAACATGGAGAAGGAGCTGGGCAAGGACGTCATCAACCAGGAGCGCGCGATCACCGCGATCGCCAAGGCCGTGCGCCGCACGCGCGCCGGCCTGAAGGACCCGAACCGGCCGATGGGCTCGTTCGTGTTCCTCGGCCCGTCGGGCGTCGGCAAGACCTGGCTGTCGAAGTGCCTCGCCAAGTTCATGTTCGGCAGCGAAGAGGCGATCATCCAGATCGACATGTCCGAGTACATGGAGAAGTACAACGCCTCCCGCCTCGTCGGCGCGCCCCCGGGCTACGTCGGCTACGAGGAAGGCGGCCAGCTGACCGAGAAGGTCCGCCGGCGTCCGTACTCGGTGGTCCTGCTCGACGAGATCGAGAAGGCGCACCCGGACATCTTCAACATGCTGCTGCAGATCATGGAGGAAGGGCGCCTGACCGACTCGTTCGGGCGGCACATCGACTTCCGCAACGTGGTCCTGATCATGACGTCGAACATCGGCGCCAACCTGATCAAGAACAGCACCGGCCTCGGCTTCGGCAAGGGCGCGCAGAGCGGCACCGACAAGATGAAGGACATGATCATGGGCGAGGTGGAACGCCACTTCCGGCCCGAGTTCATCAACCGCCTCGACGAGATCGTCATCTTCAACCAGCTCGGCCGCGACGACATGCAGCGCATCGTCGAGAACGAACTGGCCAAGGTGAACAAGCGCATGAAGCAGAAGGGCCACGTGCTCGAGGTCGACCAGTCGGTGATCGAGTGGCTGATCGAGAAGTCCTTCCACGAGGACTTCGGCGCGCGTCCGCTGAAGCGCGGCATCGAGAAGCACCTCGAGGACCCGCTGTCGGAGCAGGTGCTGAAGGGCCAGCTCGACGTGCCGTACACCATCCACGCCACGATCGTCGACGGCGAGGTGAAGTACGAGATGACGGCGCGGCCGGTCGAGCCGAAGCCGGAGCCCGCGAAGGGCGGCGGCGACAAGAAGAAGTAGCCGTCGCGATCGCGCGGCGGAGTGGATGCAGCGAACCGGCGGCCCGCGTGGCCGCCGGTGGCGTTTCCGGGTGCGAGCTCGCCGGCGCTGGCCATCGCGGTCCGCTCCCCGAAAACCTGTAACCGCCGATCCCGATCCGTGCACAGAACGGCCGTGCACGATCCCTACCTCCAGCTTGCGGTCGCCGAAGGCTTCGGCGAGTCCCCGGTCCCGGCCCTCCTGCAGCCGGACCTCGATCCCGTGTCCGTGCTGACGGCTCCCCCGTCGCCGCCGGACGTTCCCCTGCGCGTGGCCGAACGGCTGCGCCAACCCGACCTCGCCGCCACTGCGGCCGCGTTGCAGAAGCGCGCACGCGCCCACGGCCTGCTCGTCCTCACCCCCGACCACCCGGAGTGGCCACCGCAGCTGACGAACGCGCCGCTGCGGCCGCTGGTGCTGTTCGTCCAAGGCGATCCCGCGGCCCTGCGCCGGCAACCGTCGGTCGCCGTCGTCGGCAGCCGCACGCCGACGCCGTACGGCAGCGAAGCGGCGACCCTGCTCTGCTCGGCACTGGCGCGCGCCGGCGCCGTCACCTGGAGCGGGCTCGCGCGCGGCATCGACGGCATCGCCCACGGCCAGAACGTCGCTGCGAAGGTGCCGACCGTCGCCGTGCTGGCCGGCGGCCTCGATGCGATCTACCCGCCCGAACACCAGGAACTCGCTGCGCGCATCGTCGCCACCGGCGGTGCCCTGGTCAGCGAACTGCCGCCCGGGCAGCGCGCGCGGCGCGGGCACTTCGTGCGGCGGAACCGCATCCTCGCCGTCGGTGCGCAGGCGGTCGTCGTCGTCGAAGCGAGCCTGTCGTCCGGGGCCCTGCACACCGCGCGCTTCGCCGCCGAGGCCGGTCCCGACGTGTTCGCGGTGCCGGGGCCGTGGACCAGCGAACGCAGCCAGGGTTGCCACCGGCTGCTGACCGAAGGCGCGCACGTCGTCGAGAGCCCGGAGGCGCTGCTGCAGGCACTCGGCCTGTTGCTGGCGCCGGATGCGGACGTCGGTGCCACCCACGGCCTGCAGTGCAGCGCCGAGCAGCAGCGCCTGCTCGACCTGCTGCGGCACGGCCCGCGGCCGGGCGACCTGCTGGCGCGCGAGTCCGGGCTCGAGCGCGGCGCGTTCCTGCGGGCGCTGATGGCACTCGAACGCGACGGCGTCGTCGTGCGCGGTGCCGGCGACTTGTGGTCACGCGGGGCGGGGCGAACGGGCTGATGGCGGCGAGCCGGCGCCGCCAGCAGGCGACCCGGTGCCACCGGCTCGGAACCGGCGCTACCAGCCGATGAACACGACGCCGAGCACTTCCATCGTCAGCACCAGCGCGACCAGCCACAGCGCCCAGCGCCCGGTGCGCTGCACGGCCGCGCGCAGCGTGTCGCGCGCGTTCGTGTGCTTCTGCCCGACGACGACGACGGCGATCGGGAACAGCACGATCAGCATGACCGCGAGACGGAACAGCAGGCTCACGACACGTCCTCCACCGCCGGCTTCACCGGGAACGCCGAGCGTTCGGCGACGGTGAACGCATCGACCATGACCACCAGGTTCATCAGGCCGGCGACCGTGCACAGCACGACCCCGAGCTGCAGGTGCTCCGGCGCCGACTCCATCTGCCACGGGCCGGTGACCAGTGCTGCGAACAGCGAGCCGCCGCCGAACAGGTTCTGCGCCATCCACCACACCGAGTAGGTGGCGCGATCGCAGGCATGGCCGTGCGAGAAGAACAGGCCGAGCGCGAACACGAACGCGACCGACAGGCCCATGACGATGCCCTTGTCCTTCTGGCCGGCGCGCGCGTGGCCGAGGCCGGGCACCAGCCAGCTCAGCGCCGCACACAGCGCCGGATCGGCGATGGGCTTTGGCGGTGCTTTGCCGCCGTCGCGGCGGCGGCGCAGTTCCCAGTGCCCGGCCGCCGACCAGAACATCGCCAGCATGCCCGACGCCGCGGTCAGGAAGCCGCCGACGTGTTCGCCGTCGCGCGGCATGCGCCACAGGCGCTCGCCGGTCGGCGAGGCGTCCCAGCTCAGCAGCGCGCCGAGCGCGTTCGCCGGCAGGTTCATCAGTTCGGGCAGCACGGTCGGCAGGCCGAACTGCGCCAGCGTGCGCACGATCGAGGAGCCGCCGCCGGCCGGCGTGCCGGCGTCGAGCAGCACCCAGTAGAACAGCCGCTCGTGCACCATCGACCAGCCGGCGAAGAACAGCGCCGTGCAGCTGGCGAACGCGAACAGTGCTAGGTTCGTCTGGCCGAGGCGGAGCTGCAGCAGGCCGGGCACGAAGCCGGACAGGAACGTGCCCCAGCCGAGCCCGCGGGCTGGATCGATGTCGATGCGCGTCGCCATGACGGGCGGAGAGGTTAGCGTCGCCCCGGCGCGGATCGAGGACGACTTCGCGGGAGTGTTCGCGCCAGGCGTTCGAGCGAACGAAGCCGCGGCGCCCTCACCGCCGCTTCTTGCGCAGCGTCGGCCACGGATCGCGCATGCCGACGACGTACTTCTTCCACGCCGCCTCCAGTGCCACCAGGTCGACACCCTCCAGCGTCTTCGCCAGCGCCGCCTTGCGCGCCTTGAAGCTCGCCACCTCGCGGCCGCCGCGGTCGTCCTCGCCGACGCCCTTGCTCTCGGCGGCGTAGACCGCCTTCACCGTCTCGTAGTAGGTCGCCAGCAGCTTCGACCACTGCGGGTGCGCCAGCGCCGCCTTGTCGTGCTTCAGGAAGAACACGAACGACCACGCGGCGGCGTAGTAGTTGCCCGCGCGCTGCGGGTTGTAGAACGTCGCGCGGTCGGCGTGCAGCACGTCCTTCAGCGACAGGTAGCCATCGCCGAACTCGAGCATGTCCTTCGCCACGTGGATGCGCCACGGCGACGGATCGACGCGCACGACGCGGCCGGTGCTCTCGCCGACGACGGCGCCGCTGAAGTAGTCGCCGTAGCCTTCGTTGAACCAGTCGTGCGGCGCGAACTGGCCGACCGCGTAGTGCATGTACTGGTGCAGCGCCTCGTGGTAGAGCACCAGCAGCGAGTCGTCGTCGGTCAGCCGCTGGCCGCCGAGCGCGCGCTTCTCGCGGCTGTCCATCTGCTGCATCGTGTACGAGTAGTCGAAGAACACGAGCTCCTCGTTGCCCGGGTGCCAGTAACCGCCGGTGCCGCGGGGCCCGCCGTAGTCGTGGTACTCGTCGAGCGTGCGGCAGACGCGCACCACCGCGACCGCGTCGATCGGCTTCGGCGGCGGGAACTGCTCGCCGTAGAAGGCGCGCATCGCCTCGATGTCGCGCGCGATGCGGCGGATCAGCCCCTGGTTCGTGCTGTGGTGCACGATCAGGTAGTTCTCGGTGTCGAGCGCCTTCCAACCGGCGGCCATCTTCGCGCGCGCCTGCTTGCGCCACTCGACGGCCTTGTACTTGCCGCTCGCATACAGCTTGTCGAGGTCGGCCTCGGCGCGATCGCCGGCGTCGTCGGCGAGCAGCTTCAGGCTCGCCGCCATGCGCGTCACCTGCGACACCAGCGTCTTCTCGCCGACGTCGAAGCTGAAGCCGGCGACGCCGAGCACCGTGTTGCCTTCGACCCTGCGCACCAGGTAGCCGATCGGCTCGGCGCCGCCGCGGCCTCGCGCGCCACCCGCGCCACCGCCACCACCACGGCGCGGGCGCAGCTCGTAGTGCCCCGGCTTCTTCTCGTCCTCGGTGATGGTGTAACTGCGGATGCCAGCGACGAACTGCTCCCACGTCATCTCGAGCGGCGCGGCGCCGCTGGCCGGCGCGGCGTCAGACTTGCCAGCGTCCTGCTTGCCAGCGTCCGGCTTGCCAGCGTCCGGCCTGCCGCCCGCCGGCGTCGGCACGGCACCGCCCGTCTTCGTCGTCGGCAGCGAGAAGCGGAACACTTCGAGGAACGGCGTCTGCGCCTGGAACAAGCGCTCGTCGATGCGCTTCATCTCCTCCGGCTGCGCCTTCATCACGTACTTGGCGACGACCAGCGCCTCGGTCGGCGGCAGCGGCAGCTCGGCGTGCGTCGTCGGGTAGACGAACGTGACGCCCTTCAGCTTGTTCTCGAACGTCTTGTAGCCGGCCTGGGCGAGGACGTCCGGCACCAGCGCTGCGACGGCGACGGTGAGCAGGCCCGTGAAGGTGCGGCGTCCCATGGGTCGGGCCAGCATCCGCCGCCCCTACTTGCCGAGCAACTCCCCGTCGGCGAACACCTGCTGGCGCGTGAGCGCGTAGCGGCGCGAGCTGACCGGCGCGGCGACGAGGCCCTTCTCGCCCGGTTCGGCGATGCGCAGCTCGAAGCACCACGGTTCGTGGCGGAACACCAGCGAGTGCAGCGTGCCGAAGCTGCGGCCGCCGCGGTCGACGAGGTGCAGCGCGTCCCACGCCTCCTCGACCGACGTCACCTTGTCGCCGGTCACGAGGCACTTGCCGAGGCAGCCGTCGAGCTGGCGTTCGCGCTTCTCGCTGTCGGAGCCGGCGTCGCGGCCGTCCTTGCGCGTGCGGAAGTGGTTGGTCAGCACGAACGGACCCTTGCCGACCTCGCCCTGCACGCACGACTTCACGTCGGTCTCGAACACGCCGAGCGGCGCTCCGTCGGCCGGCACGAACGGCAGCACGACGTGCGTCAGGTAGCCGATCGGCGGGCTCGTGTTCTCGAGCTCCTGCCGGGCGAACGCGAACACCTTGCCAGCGTCGCCGCCGTGCGTGCCAGCGTGCAGGATGCTGCGCAGCGCCGCCGCACTCGGCCACGCCTCGGGCTGCGGCACCACCGAGATCGAAGCCGAACCGACGTGCAGGAACGCCGCCACACCGTCGCTGCCGACGCCGGTGACGGTGCCGACGTAGCCCGGCCAGCCGACCGACGCCGACGCGCGGCCGTTCTCGTCGTGCTGCACGACCAGCACCGTGTGCTGCAGCAGGTGCGGCCCGGTCAACGGCCAGTCGAAGTTGCGCGCGGTCAACACGCCGCCGCCGAGGACCTGATCGCCCCAGACGGTGAAGCCGCTGCAGCCGAGCAGGGCGAGCACGTCGAGCGCGTTGACGATCCTCAGGTCGGTGCGGTCGAACGCGCGGCCGAGGCCGTCGACCTTCAGCTCGACCTTGCTCTCGACCAGGCCTTGCCACAGGCCGTCGATCTCCTGCTGCACGAACTCGGGGAACGCGATCATGCGCGGCACCGAGCGCCGCGCGTACTCGAGCACCTTCGGGTTGTTGCCGTAGCGCGCCGAGAACTCCTGCACGATCGCCGCCGCGACCTCGTTCGCCATCAGCAGCCCGTGCGCGCGGCCGCGCTGCTCGGGCGTGCCCCACGTGCGCACCAGCACCAGGTCGCCGTGCTGCTCGACGCGACCGTGGTCGACGCGGCGCAGGATCGTCGGCTTCGTCGCCGCCTCGGTGGCAGCTGGTGCTGCGGCGACCACGGGCGGCGGCGTCTGCGCTGGCAGCGACGGCGGCGCGGCAAGCCCCGCGAGCACGGAGGCCAACAGGACGTAGCGGGCCCACGGCAGCGACACGGTCGGCATCGGCATGCGCGGATCGTGCCGGCTGCCGCGCGCGGGGGAAAGGACCGGTACGTCGCCGATCCTGCGTCGCCGATCACGCCGCCGCCGAGCGAGCGGCCATCGTCGTGCGCAGGCTCACTTCGCTTCGAGCACTTGCGCCAAGGCCCGCGGCAGCGGCGCCACCAGCACCAGCGGCGCGCCGGTGCGCGGATGCATCAGCGACAGCTGCAGCGCGTGCAGGCACAGACGCGGCCCCGGGTCGCCGTAGCGGTCGTCGCCGAGCACTGGATGGCCGAGGTGCGCCAGGTGCGCACGGATCTGGTGCTTCCGGCCAGTGTCGAGGTCGACCTCGAGCAGCGAACGGTCGGGCCGCCGCTGCACGACGCGCCAGTGCGTGCGCGCGGGCTTGCTGCCCGGGTTGTCGCCGACGCGCACGCGCAGGTTCTGGTCCTCCCACAGCGGTGCGTTGACGGTGCCTTCGTCCTCGCGCGGGCAGCCGGCGACGACGGCGACGTAGCGCTTCCTCACCGTCGGCCAGACCGCCTGCACACGATCGCGCGCGTCGCGCGTGCGGGCGAACAGCAGGACACCCGAGGTCTCGCGGTCGAGGCGATGCACCGGCCACAGGTCCGAGTGGCCTTGCGGCAGCATGCCGCGCGCCCGGGCCAACGCCGTGCGTTCGTGTTCGTCGTCGGTCGACACCGACAGCAGGCCCGGCGGCTTGTCGACGGCCAGCAGGTCGTCGTCCTGGTGCAGCACCGGCAGTGCCGGGCCGCTCGGCCCGCGATGGCGCAGCGGCGTCGCCGACTGGCCGCGGGCGCGGATCTCGATGCGCGCGCCGGCGGCGACCGGCTGGTCCTGGCGCAGCGCCACGACCCCGTCGACCTCGATGCAGCCGGCGCGCAGCCGTTCGCGCAGCGTGTTGCGGCCCCACGACGGGAAGTGCGTCGTCAGCAGTTCGAACAGGGAACCCGCGCGCGCGGCGGTGCAGTGGTCGGCCATCAGCGAAGCTCGCCTCGCCGCCGGCGCCGTGCCGCGGTCGAAGCGCTCGTGCAGATCGTGCAGCAGCCGAGCCGGCGCGGCCACGAGCTTCTGCCGCCGCGTGCGAGCTTTCTCGGCCGGATCCCGCACGCCGAGCTTCGCCGTGATCGCGAACTGCCGGCCTCAAGGACCGCACGCGGCGCTGTCGACAATTGCCACAGCCCACCGCCCCCGCTCCCCCGCCATGACGGCCCTCGACTTCCGCGCCGCGTTCACCGAGCTGTTCGGCTTCAACGAGCCGCACCCGACCTTCGTCGACGCTCACCGCGCCTCGACCT
>CANGSN010000023.1 GCA_947455805.1 Planctomycetota bacterium | reverse complement strand
GGCGCTCGACGTGCCGCACGGCTACGCGGTCTGCCAGGCGCTGTCGGCGCGCGAGATCGTCGTCGACTTCCGTCCCGACGCCGGGCTGCGCGTGGCGCCGCACTTCTACAACAGCGACGACGAGGTGCGCGCCGCCGTGCGCGCGATCCGCGAGATCCTCGATCGCCGCGAGTACGAACCGTTCCTGCAGCAGGCCAAGAAGCCGGGCTGAACCATGCGCATCTGGGACATCAGCGAACCGATCGAGCCGGCGTCGGCGACGTTCCCTGGCGACACGCCGTTCGCCCAGGAATGGGTCGCGCGCATGGAGAAGGGCGCATCCTGCAACGTGAGCACGATCCGCATGTCGGTGCACGTCGGCACGCACACCGATGCGCCGCTGCACTTCGACCTCGCCGGTTCGGACATCGCGAACGTGCCGCTGACCAAGTACATCGGCCGCTGCCGCGTCGTCGACGTGCGCGGCGAAGGCTCGCCGTCGCTGATCCCGGCCCACGCGCTGACGCCGGCGATGCTTCGTGGTGCCGAACGCATCCTGTTCCGCACGCGGCAGGACCACGACCATCGCCGCTGGGATCCGGCCTTCACCGCCGTCGGCGCCGACGCCGCGCGGGCGCTGGTCGCCGCCGGCATCCAGCTGGTCGGCATCGACACGCCGAGCATGGACCACGCCGACAGCAAGGACCTCGGCGGCCACCACGTGCTGCACGACGGCGGCATCGCCATCCTCGAGAACCTCGACCTGCGCGCGGTGCCGGCCGGCGACTACGAACTGATCGCGCTGCCGCTGCGCATCGTGAACGGCGACAGCAGCCCGGTGCGCGCGATCCTGCGCGAGCTGCCGCGGCCGTGACCTTCCCATCCGCATTCCGTCCGTGACCTCCGCGACCGCATCATGAGCAAGCAAGCGATCAACCCGAAGGAACTCGCCGCGCCGATCGGCTTCGCCCACGGCTGGCTGGTCGAGAGCGGCCCGGCGCGCACGCTCTACCTCGCCGGCCAGTGCGGCTACGACCACTCCGGCAGCATCGTGCACAAGGGCGACCTCGTCGGTCAGCTCGACCAGGCGCTCGGCAACATCGGCCTGATCCTGCGCGACGCCGAGATGACGTTCGCCGACGTCGTGCAGCTGAACTTCTACGTCACCAGCCGCGACGACTACGCGACCGCGCGCAAGGCGTTCGGCCAGATCTGGCGGCGCCACTGCGGCAAGCACTACCCCGGCATGGCGATGTTCCAGGTGGTGTCGCTGTTCGACCCGGAGGCCCGCATCGAAGTGCAGGGCATCGCCGCGCAATGAACGCGCCCCGGCAGCGCTGGTCGGCGACGGCGGTGAAGGCGGTCGCGACGCTGCTGCTCGCGGCGTGTGCGACCGAGCCGAGCGCGCCCGACGTGCTCGACGCCAGCGGTGGCCTCGTCGAGGTGGCGTTCGCCGGCGACGGCTTCGTGCACGTGGCCGGCGAACGCCTGCCGCTCGACGCCTGGGTGCTGCGCATGCGCCAGCGCCTGCGCACGATGGACGCGGCGGCGCGCGCCTCGTTCGTGGTGCAGCTGCGGGTCCGCGACGGCCTCGCCGAGCGCGCCGAAGCACTGCGCGCCGAAGCGGAGCTGAACCGCACCGTCGACGAGCTGCACGTCATGGGCGTGCGGCAGATCCGCATCCTGTGAACGCGCCGACGCTTCCCATCCGCCGATTCCCAAGGTCCCGCCGTTGAGCCTGCTCCGTTCGCACGTCCCGCCCGAGCTCGTCGTCTTCGACGTCGACGGCACCCTGCACGACACCTTCCGCTGGTGGGCGCCGATCATTCGCGCCGGCCTGCAGCGCTTCGCGGACATGCACGGCATGTCGATCGCGATGCCCGACGACCGCACCGCCGAAGCCGTCGTCGGCATGAAGGACGCCGGCGTGTGGGCGCCGTTCCTGCCGGAGGCGCACAAGCACCGCTGGCAGGAGCTGCGTTCGGTCGTGCTGCCGATGGAGGTCGAGGAGGTCAGCCGCGGCGTCGACTACCTGTTCGCCGGCGTGCGGCCGCTGCTGCTGCACCTGCGCGCGATCGGCGTCAAGGTGGCGCTGGCCAGCAACTGCCGCCGCATCTACATGGGCGCCATGCAGGACGGCCAGGGTCTGCGGGCCTTGACCGACTGGCAGTTCTGCCTCGACAGCGAGGGCGTCGTCACCAAGACCGACATGCTGCGGCTCGCCCGCCGTGCCGCCGGCGAGGCCGGGCGCGTGGTCATGGTCGGCGACCGCGAACCCGACCAGGAAGCCGCGCAGGCGCTGGGCTGGCCGTTCGTCTGGCGCCGCAACGACCGGTGCCACCTGGGCGACGCCGAGCTGATCTGGGGCGGCGACCCGAACGAACTGCTGGCCGGGCTCGGCCTGCCGACGATGTCGGACCGCGGATAGCGGCCGCTTCGCAATAGACTGGCGGCGGCGCCGTAGCCGCGCCCTTCCCTCCCGAGGCCGCCATGGAATTCGCCGTCATCCTCTTCGTCATCTTCACCTTCGTGCTGGTCAAGATGGTGCTCGAGCAGCGGGCGGCGGCGCGGCGCGACAACCTGCGGGTGCTCGAGGAGGCGCTGAAGAACCCGGCCATCGACCGTGCCACGCTGGAGAACCTGACCTACCAGCTGACCGGTCGGCACAGTGCTCGTTCGCACGAGCGCACGCCGTGGTTCGTGCGGCTGCAGCCGTGGATCCTGGCGCTCGGTTGGGGCTGCTTGTTCAGCGGCTTCGCGATCTACGTGGTCGGCGAGATGCTGGGCCAGCGCGATGGGATCATCACCGGCGTCGGCACCGGCATCCTCGGCTTCGGCCTGATCACGTATCCGTTCGCGCTGCGCGAACTCGAGGCGCGCCGGCAGCAGTCGTGAAGTGGCGCCGCGTGCGGTCGGGTGATCCGATCTCGCGGTGGATGGGTCCCGCGTCGCGGCGACCGGGGGATCACCGAGCCCGGTCGCCCCAGCCGACTCAGAACCAGGCCTTCTTGCCTACCTGGTATTCGTTGACGAACTGCTCGTCCGTCTTGGTCAGGTAGATGATGCCTTCGATGAAGCCGATCAGGCTGCCGACGCCGCACGTCACGATGCTGATGACGATGCGCAGGATGCCGCCGGTGGTGTCGCCGAGCACGAAGCGGTGGATGCCGAAGCCGCCGAGCAGGATGCCCATGACGCCGCAGAGGACGCGCTTGCTTTCTTCCTTCATAGGGGAGGTTCTCCGAGAGGTCGCAGAGGGATAGCCGGCGCCGGGACGGGAACAACGACTTCGGCGCAATTCCGGCAGGTGGCTCCTGGACCCTGGCCGCGCGTCGACCTGCGGTGACACCACCGCCCAGCCGTGCTTCACTGTGCGCGTGACCCTGCCCGCCGCCGACGAACTGCAGCGCCGCGCCGCCGAACTGCTCGCCGGCTGGCGTGTGCGCGACACCGCCGTGCTGGTGCAGTGGAACGAACGGCTGACGACGACGGCGGGGCGCGCGTTCCTGCGCGGCGGCCGCATCGAGCTCAATCCGGTGCTGCTCGGCCGCGCGCCGGATCAGCTGCCGATGGTGCTGACGCACGAAGCCGCGCACATCGCGGCGTTCCGCCTGTTCGGCGCCAACATCCAACCGCACGGTCGGCACTGGCGGTCGCTGATGCGGCTCGCCGGCCACGAACCCGCGGTCACGCACGACATCCCGGTCGACGACCTGCGGCCGGCGGCGAAGGCGCGTCGGCGGCGGCGCTACGTCTACCTGCGCGTCTGCGAGCGCTGCGGCGATCGTCAGCTGCAGCCAGCCCCGCGCTACGGCCGGTGCGTCGGCTGCGAGGCGCGCGACAGCTTCCTGGTGATGAAGGCGCCGGCGACCGCGGCCGGCGAGGCGGCGCTGTCGCGGCTCACGCTCGCCGACGTGCGGGCGGCACACGGCTGAGGCTGGTGTTGCCCACCACGACGTCGGCAGCTGCGCGTTCGCTTGCTTCGTGCGCGCTGCGCTGACTCGCTCAGCCGCGCCAGCAGGCCGCTGCGCGCGCGGCGTGGTCCGCCCTGTCGCCCAGCAGGTCGACGAGGATCGTCAGCCGGTCGGCGCCCGGATCCCACGAGAACACCAGGTGCGCCAGGCGGTCCCCGCTGCGGAAGCGGAACACGAACTCGATCTCGTCGCGTTCGGCGCGCGGCGACTGCATCATCGCTTCGCAGCGCCCGCGGAACTCCTGCACGCTGGTGCACGGCGCGACCTCGGCGAAGAAGTGGCGGCCGACGACCTTGCGCGCATCCAGGCCCGCGGCGCGCGCCTCCGTGGCGTTGTAGCGGCGCACGATGCCGCGGCTGTCCAGTTCGATGACGCCGATCGGCAGCGCGTCGAGCTGCTCCTGCGACAGCCCGCGGATGTCCTCGGTCGGGAACAGGCCCATGCCCTGCACGCACTGGAGGCAGATGCCGTGCGACGACTGCTTCCTGGCGTCGCCTTCGCGGATCGTGGTGTTGCACCACGCACACAGCACTTGGACAGCCATCGGCGAGTTCTCCTCGCCGACGGCATCGGCTGGTTGCCCGCTGCGGCTGAACGCGTCGACCGACCCTCGGGATCTCCCGTAGCGTCACTGCGGCCGCACGACGTCGCGTTCGCGTTCCTTCGGCGTCACCACGAGCCGCTGCACGGCGCCGTCGCGGAACACGCATTCGACGATGGTGCGACGCGGTGCGTGCAGGCGGAACGACACGTTCCACTGCTTCGGCCAGCACGGCAGCAGCAGGATGCGCTCGTCCGGCTCACTCGCCGAGCGTCTCGAGGAACGCAGCTGCCAGGCGCTCGTCGATGCGGAAGCCGGCGCGAGTCAGGTGTTCGAGCTCTGGACGAACGTGCGTCAGGATCCCAGCACGCTTGCACATCCCGAGCACGCCGAGGGTTCCCGTGAGGCGTAGCCCGAGTTCTTCGGCGATCCGTCGGGCTCGCTGGTCGTCGACGAGGAGCAGGGCACCCGGATGAGCCTGGGCGACCGCCAGCGCCTCGGCCTCGCCTTGGTCCACGACGAGCCGGAATGCTGTCGCGAGGTCCGCGGGAGCTTCGACGATTCGCAGCCAGTTGGCAGCGGCGATCTCCTTCGCTCCAGGGCGCGGTGCGCCGGCGACTACCTCCGCGTGCACGGCGAGCGGCACCATCACCTCCGTCGCCAAGCTCTGCAGCACTTCGAACCGCCCGATCGAGGCGAGAGCGATGATCGGCCCGGCGTCGGCGACGATCAGTCGTTCATGAGCCATGGATCTCGTGCTTCAGGCCCTCGGCGTCGAAGTTGAAGATCGACACTCCGAGCGGGGCGAGCTCGAACATGAAGTCGGCCTTGCTCCGGCCGGCGAGTTCTGCCGCTTGCCCCAGCGAGAGTCGACCCAGCTCGTAGAGCTTCGCTGCCAGGACCAGGCGAAACTCGCGTTCGGTCTCCTCGGCGGATCGCCCGCTGGCGACGAGCAGCTTGGCGTCGTAGGGGATGTGTGCAGTGGGCATGCTAGGCATCCTACGCCTTCGGCCCTGGCCGATCACGGTCCCCGCAGGTTCGACCGAATGGGCGCGCCGCGCACCCGCTCACTGCGGCCGCACGACGTCGCGTTCGCGTTCCTTCGGCGTCACCACGAGGCGCTGCACGGCGCCGTCGCGGAACACGCATTCGACGATGGTGCGGCGGGGTGCGTGCAGGCGGAACGACACGTTCCAGTGCTTCGGCCAGCACGGCAGCAGCAGGATGCGGTCGTCGTCGGCCTGCAGCAGCATGCGATGCACGGTGTCGAGCAGGTTGCTGCCGTGGCACTGGTCCGGGCACCAGTCGAAGTTGGGACCCCACATCGCGGGGAAGCGGTGCGCCCGGTTGTGGTTCTGCAGCTTGGCCAGCACGTTGCGCTGCGCTTCGTCGACGAGCCCGAGCAGGGCGGCGTCCTGGCCGTCCTGCGGCCAGCCGTTGGTGAAGCGATCGTGGCGCGCTGCGAACGTCGCGCGCGCGAGCTCGAGCTCCGGCTTGCCGAGGCCGAAGTGGCGGAACGGGAACACGGCGTAGAGCTCCGGGCTCTCGCAGTTCTGGCGGCTCGGGTCGTACTTCGCCGCGGGCGCCAGCAGCGAGACGTCGGCGGCGGTGTGACGCGGGATCGGCGGCAGCGACTGCGCCAGCGCGTCCCATGCGGCGAGCTGAACCTTGGGCACCAGCGTCGGCGCCAGCGTGCGCAGGCGATGCAGGCACCAGTGCAAGCCGGCGACCGTCGGCAGGTCGTCCTCGACTCCGTGCCAGTGCGTCTCCAGCGACTGCGTCGGCGTGATGCGCAAGCGGCCTTCGGCGCTGCGCGGGTAGGCGGTGGCGAACCACTGCAGCACCGGCCCGGCGATCGGCAGCAGCTCGTCGGTGAAGAAGCGTTCGTCGCGTTCGAAGTCGTAGCGATCGAGCATCAGCGCCACGAGCTCGAGGCCCTGGTTGCGGCAGTACTCCCACCACGGGCACAGCACCTTGCTCGCCGGCACGCCGTCGCGCTGCCAGCCGTAGTCGCTGTTCCCGTGGGTGCCGAACGGCGTCATCGTCTCCGGCCAGTAGGCGCCGTCGACTCCGTGCCAGGCCTTGGCGCGCGCGATCGCTGCGGGCAGCGTCGCGCGATAGAGGCGGAACAGCGGCGCCTGCATGTCGAAGTCGCCCTGCGCCAGCATCGGGTAGTACGGCAGCCGCGTGTTCTGCCACCAGTAGCAGTCGCCCCAGCGGCGCCAGTCGGCGTCGAACGTCTGCCCGCCGGTGGCCTTCGGTTCGACGGTGAAGATCGAGCCGTTGAACTTGATCGGGAACCGGCCGCGGCCGCCGCACGCCTGCACCCAGCGCTGCAGGGTCAGCGCCTGCGTCAATCGTGAGCGCGGGGCAGGATCGGCGACGTTCGCGTTCGCGTCGGCGGCGCTGTCGGCGACGAGCTTGCCGTCGCAGACGATCGTCATGCGCCCGCTCGCGGCGTCGAACGTCGCCGCGACCTCGTGCCGTTCGCCCGCGCGCAGCAAGTCCTTCGCCAGCAGTTCGCGGTCGCCGACGATCAGCCGCAGCGAGCGGCCGGGATGTGTGTCGAACAGGAAGCCGTCGTTCCGCCCTGCGGTCAGCTTGTCGACGATGCGACCGACCGGGTGCGCGGCGTCCTGCGTGATCGTCGCGGTCAGACGAAGGCCTGGCGTCGCCGTGATCGTGCGCAGGTCCGCGACCTCTTGCGGCAGCGTGCTGCCGGGCGTGGCAGCGAACACCTGCTTGCCGCCGCTCGCCGCGTCGAACAGCGCGACCGCGTCGATGCGGCCGACGAAGCGGTTGCCGCCGCCGCTGTCGACGCCGATGCGCAGTGGGTGGGCGTTCGCCGGGATCGCCGGTGGTGCGTCGCCGTCGACGATGACGAACGAGCGCTGCCAGAACGCACGCCACCAGGCGCGGGTGCGTTCGCCGGCGGCGGTGGCGGGGCTGCGTGCGAGCTGCTGCGCCGCGGCTGCCGCGAACTCGCCGGTGGTGTCGGCGTCCGCGGCGACCACGACGCAGGGCGCGGCGATGCGGAAGGCATGATGCGTCGCGGTGCCCGTGAGCAGCGGCAGGGTCTGCAGCGACTGTGCGGAGCCGTGGCTGGCACCTTCGCCGACGGCGACCAATCCGAACGTGCGCCCGAGCAGCGCGTCGGGCACGGCCGCCGTCGGCAGGCCTTGGCGCGCCGCGGTGAACCCGACCACCGAACTGCGGTTGCCGTGGTAGAGCACCAGGTTGGCACCGGCGGGGAAGTCCTTCACCGTCGTCTGCACGTCCGCGGACTCCGTCACCGCGACGGCATCCGGCGCGTCCTTCATCGTCCAGCTCGACGACAGCTCGTCGCCGCGAAGGCGCCGTTCGTCGGAGCGCCAGCTGCGCAGAGACAGCACCCAGCTGCGGCGAGCCCCGCTGTCGATCGCGACGTGCACGACATCGGCCTCGCTGTCGACGAACAACGTGGCAGTGACCCGCGCCTCGCCTTCGCCGATCGTCACGCGCACCGCGCCGTCCTGCAGCAGCAGCCGTTGCTCGAAGAACTCGTTCTTCCCCGGCGCCCGCAGCGGCACTTCGATTGCGCCGAGCTTCAGCAGCCGCGACGCCTCCGAGAAGCTGTCGGTGCGCGCGATGTAGGCGTGCAGCACGCCGTCGGCGGTGCACCAGACGTTGCAGCCGACCTCGCCGTTGCCGATCGGCATCGACTGCTCCGGGCCGGTGCACGGCGTGCGCCAGACCAGGTCCTCGGGCGCGGTGTCCTGGGCGGGGAGCAGGAAGCAGAGCGGCTGCGCCAGCAGCCACGCCGCAACGAGTCGGCATGCGGACATGGAGCCACGATATCGAGCGGGCAGCCGCTGTCCGCTCCGCTGTGCGCGCCCAGGTGCGCCAGATCTGGGCCACCTTTGCGGCCCGCCCGAGGGCTCGCCGCCCGCTAGCGGTTCAGGAGCGCGAGCACGCGACGAAACTGCTTGCAGGCGTCGACCAGCGAGTTTGGTGCGCCGTCCGGCATCGAGTTCGCATCGCAGGCTTGGCGCAGTCGCGCCACGGCGGGCTTGCAGTCTCGCTCTTTGCGGAGCTTGGGGTAGCGCGTCTGATCGTCGACGCTCGCACCGTCCAGCCATCGGATCCACGTTTCGATGTTCCGCTCCGGTACGACGATGGCGACGGGATCCGAGTCGACGGGGCGCTCGGCCTCCTCGCACAGTTCCTGGATGTACTTTCGCCGTGTGTCGACTCCATGCCCGTCTGCGTCCACGATCACCAGCAAAGCCGCGCGTCCTCCCTGGCTGCGAACGGCAGCGAGCTCCTTCGCGAAGTTCGCGCGCACGTGCGAGTGTCCATCTACCACCGCCTTTCGCACCTCGCGGAGTTCGGGCCGTGAGATCTTGTCCAAGAACCTCTTGGCGAAGGCGTAGTGCTGCTCGTCTTCACACAGGACCACCCAGGCCGCGCGGCGTGTCACAGGGCCCACCCTCTCGCCGCAAGCTCGGACAGTTTCATGCCAGGGGTCACCTGCTTGGGGTCGAGCGTCATGATTCGCGTCGGCCCGGAGGATTCTCGAACCATCATCAACGTTCTGCGGCTGCCGAAGTAGTCGATCAGTTCGGGATGGTGCGAACAAAGGACTGCCTGCGGGATGCTCTCCCCCGCTGCTTCGGTCACCGCATCGAGCCAGGGCTGGATTTCCACCGATGCCACGTAGTTGTCGGGCTCATCGAGGAACAGCGTGTAGCCCTGGCCTGCAGTGATGTGAGCCAGTGCATAGAGCGCCAGCAGAGCCCGCTGGCCGTCCGAAAGCTCGTGCAAGGCGAGCGTGAAGGCCTCGTCGTGTTCTCGTAGGCGCACCATGAATGCGCGGGTGTCCCTCCCCGCGCGTTCGAGGCTGATGCCCTCGAATCCAGGCATCACCTTCTTCATCGCCTCGACGTAGGCAGGTACCAGGTCCTGTCGCTCTTGGAAGATGTGGCGGTACCACGCAGTGAAGTTCCGACCGTCCCGCTCGAGCATGGGATCCTCGCTGGACGTCTCGGTGGCGAAACTGCGCGGGTAGAGGCCGCAAACCAATATGCGTTTCGCCCATTCGAGGAAGCGAGTCAGCTTTTGGTTGTCGCGAACCGGCGCGACGCGGGCCAGGGCCGATTCCGTCCAGTCCGAAGAGAAGGTTGGTCCGATCTCGTGGTTGTCGCGATACAGCTGAACCGTACCTTGGAGGAACGTGAACAGCGGCTTGCCCGAGGCACGAAGGGACTCATGGAGGATCCGGGCTCGTTTGTGGCCTGCCTCGTGCTCGACCTCCAAGCGGTAGGTGAGAGTCTCTCCTGCGAGATCCACGGTCATTTCCACCACTTGCACGGGGCGCGTCTGCCAACGAGTGATGGTCGACGGTGGAAGGCAATCTGTGTCCGTCACCCGGACCGAGCCACTGAGCAGCTGCCGAATTGCGAAAACGACGTCCAGCACCGCGGACTTGCCGACGCCGTTTCGACCGAGCAGCAGACAGACCTCCTGCAACTCGATCTCGAAGTTGACCAGCGACTTGTAGTTGTCGACGTAGAGTTTTCGCAGCATCGGCGGACTCGAGAGGCCGAGCGTAGCGTGGAACCACTTCCGAGTGGTGTACTTCCTGTCGATGTGGCCCTTGGCCTTCCACACCCGACGGGGCATCCTTCCGCCCCATGTCGGAGGATCCGAAACCGGAGAGCGTTCGCGAAGCCGTGTGCAGCCGCAGTCCGAGCCTGTCCGCGCTGCTGCGGGTGCACTACGACAGCGTGGTCGACATCGCCGAACGAATCCGCGCGCGCGAGTCGCACCGCGCGGCGCCGAGCCCGGTGAGCCTCGTGCACGAAGCCTTCGTGCGCCTCGTCGACCAGCCGAAGGTCAGCGCCGGCGACTCGCTGTTCTTCCGTGCGTGCTTCGCCCAGGAGTGCCGGCGCGTGCTGGTCGACTCGGCGCGTCGCCGCAATGCGCAACGCCGCGGTGGTGGAGCCGCCGCCGAGTCGGTCGCCGACCAGACGGGCCTAGGGGTGCGCGGCGAGCTGGACCTGGTCGAGGTCGACGACGCCATCGAGACGCTGGCCAAGCTCGACGAACGCGCGGCGCGCATCGTGACCATGCGCGTGTTCGGTGGCCTCACGGTCGCGGAGTGCGCCGAGTCCCTCGGGGTCTCGCCGCGCACGGTCGACGACGATTGGGCGTTCGCGCGGGCCTGGCTGCAGAAGAAGCTGCGCTGAGCTGGTGCCGCCGCACGGCGAGGACACGCAACAAGCCCGTACCCAGGGTGCATTGCCTGCGGCGCCCACCTGCCCAGCGACCGCGATCGCCCCTAGTGTTCGCGCCTCGCAGCCGTGGCACCCGTCCGAGCGGCCGCCGTCCACGACCCTTCGCTCGCTCATGAACTCTCGCACCCTTGCTCCGTGCGTCGCCCTGGCCCTCGCCGCGGCGCTCCCGGCCCAGCTGGTCCCGGTGCCGCTGAACTGCAACTGGAACGGCATCGTGCACGCCGGCGAATCCGGCCTGCCCGACAGCCCGACCGGCTACCGCTCGATCTCCGATCGCGGCCTCGACTTCTTGGCCGGCGTGCCGAACGACCCGCTGGTCGCGAACCACCAGTTCGTCACCGCCGCCGACACGCTCGACCTCGTGCACCTCGGCAACCGCAACACCGTGTCCGGCGGCTCCTGGGCGTTCGACCTCGTCGCCGACGGCGACCTGGTCGGCACGCAGCCGGCGTGGCTGCCGAACCCGGACCACACCGGGCCGCAGACGACGACGCTGACCGATCGCATCCTGCTCGATCCGTCGTCGAAGGCGTCGCTGCTGTTCCAGATCAGCAACGGCGGCGGCGCGTTCGACGTCGAGTTCGTGTTCCTCAGCGGTCCGCCGGCCGTCTCCACGGTCTCCGGCGGCGACTGGTTCGGCGGCAGCCTGCCCGGCACCGCCGGCATCGACGCCGCGACCTTCGGTGCCAACCTGTCGCTGACCGATCGCACGCTCGACCTGGCGGCGCACGCCGGCCGCGTCGTCACCGCCATCCGCTTCCAGAACGCGACCACCGCGAGCGGCTACGCGATCGTCGCCATGAACGTCGGCGGCTGCATCCACTGCACGAACGGCACGCCGGCCGTGATCGCGCCGCTCGCCGGCGGCACGCAGGGCACGATGGTGACGTCGAGCAGCGGCGGCCTCGGCGCGCCGCTGAACGACACGCTCACCGGGGCCGCGCCGGTCAGCGCCGGCCTGTGGAACTTCGGCGCCGGCTCGGTCAACGTGCCGCTGGCACTGGTGCTGCCGGGTTGCCCGGGCGCGATCCGCGCCGCCGGCGACGTGCTGCTCGGCGTCATCATCGACAGCCTCGGTTCGGCCAGCGTCGACGTCCCGATGCCGGTCAACCAGGCGCTGTGCGGCGCCACCATCACCGGCCAGTTCGCCGGCCTCGCCACCGGCAACTGCTGGTTGGTGCTCAGCGACGGCCTCGCGATCACGATCGGCAACTGATCCGAACGGACCACCACGGCATGTTCGACCCGGACCTCGATCCTGCGATCGCCTGCTACCACGAGGCGGGGCACGCCTACCTGGCGCACCGGCTCGGCGGGCGCGTCGTCGCGGTGACGATCGAGGACGAGGACGACGGCGTCATGGGCCGCACGACCGTGCACTGGCGCGTCCGCGACGAAGCCGAACGGCGCCGCTGCGTGGCGCTGGCCGCACTCGCCGGCCCGGTCGCCGAAGCGCGCTTTCGCGGCGAGATCGCGTCGCTGCGCGAACTGACTGCGTGGCGCGCCGACTTCCGCGAAGTGCAGGAGGCGCTGCGCGCCGAAGGCCCGCCGGCCGGGCACGCGGCACTGCTGCAGCGCTGGCTCCTGCGCGTTCGCCAGGAACTCGACGACCCCGACGGCTGGGAGCGGCTGTGCCGCATCGCCGACCAGCTGGAAGCGCACGGCACGCTCGACGAGGACCTGCTCGGCGACGTGCTCGCCGAGTGAGGCGCAGCGCGGCGATGGCATCGGGCCCTCGGCGGCCCGTCGGCGACCGCGCCGAGCCCGTTCCCTCGCATCGCCGGCTGCACTAGCGTGTGCGCCCGAACGTGAGCCGTCCCCGCGACATCTTCGAAGAGATCGTGCGCCTGCGTCAGGAGGGCATTCCCGCCGCCCTCGCGACCATCGTTGGCACGCGCGGCTCGACCCCTGGGCGCACGTCGATGCGCCTCCTGGTGCTCGGCGACGGCACGTTCCTCGGTACGGTCGGCGGCGGCTGCCTCGAGGCCGAGGTCTACGACACGGCGCTGCAGGTGCTCGCGGACGAACAGCCGCGTTCGCTGCAGTTCCGACTGACCGAGCAGGATTCGCCGGACTCCGGCCTGATGTGCGGCGGTGAGGTGACGATCTTCGTGGAACCCCTGACCACTCCGTCCTTGTGGATCTTCGGCGCCGGCCACGTCAGCAAGGCGCTGGCGCAGATGGCGAGCCTCGCCGGCTTCCGCGTCACCGTCGCCGACGACCGCGCCAGCTACGCGACGGCCGAACGCTTTCCCGAAGCGGCGGCGACCGTGGCGGCGCCCTACGAGGAACTGGTCGCGCAGATGCCGATCCGCCAGAACAGCTACGGCATCGTCGTCACCCGCGGGCACAAGGAGGACGGCCACGTGCTCGAACGGCTCGGCCGCCGCTTCGCCGCCGGCGAGCGCCTGCGTTTCCTCGGCATGATCGGCAGCAAGACCAAGCAGGCGCTGTTGTGGAAGCACCTGCGCGAGGCGGGCATCGGCGACGACTTCCTGGCCACCGTGCGCACCCCGATGGGGGCGTACCTCGGCGGCAAGACGCACGAGGAGATCGCGGTGTCGGTGGTGGCCGAACTGATCGCCGTGCGGCGCCTCGGCCACGATCTTGCCAAGACGTGGGAAGGCCGGCAGAAGCCGAAGGGCCGCACCGAGGGCGTGCGCGAGCTGCCGGCGAACGAGGCCTGACGAGCCGCCGGGCGGGTCTGGGGCCACCTTCAGGCCAAGCGAACCGGCGGGCCCGCCTCGCCGTTGTCACCCTCCCCCGGGCCCGGCATGATGCCGCGCCCTCCCAAGCCTTCGCGAAGCCCATGACGTCCCGATTCCTGTTCGCTGCGCCGCTGTTCGCCCTGCTGGCGCCGTTCGTCACCGCCCAGAACGACACCGTCACGCTGACCAACGGCACCGTCCTCGCGGGTGTCAAGGTCGAGTCCTACGACATGCGCTACCTGCGCCACAGCAAGGGTGGCAGCGCCAAGGAGAACGTCAACTCCGACCAGGTCGCCAAGGTCGAGCTCGGCAAGTTCAAGGAGGAGTTCGCGCGCGGCGTCAACGACCCCGGCGTGCTGCAGACGATGGCGAAGGAGAAGGTCGCCGAGAAGGACCTCGTGATGGCGCAGTTCGCCTACCTGCGCGCCGCCGATATGTTCTTCGACAGCGGCAAGGCAGCGGACGCGATGGGTGCGCTGGACGAGCTCGCCAAGGCGATCCCCGAGGCTGGCGTGCTGATCGACGCGTTCCGCCTGAAGTGCGACTACTACATGAGCCAGGGCAGCAAGGGGCTGCCGAGCGCGCAGGCGCTGGCGAAGAAGTTCTCGCAGGACGCCACGGCCAAGGGCTGGGCGTCGGCGGCGCTCGAAGGCCAGTACATGGAAGTGCTGACCGGCAAGAAGACGCCGAAGGAGTTCCAGACGGCGCTGAAGTCGGTGATCGCGACGCTCGGTGGCAACCCGGTGCTGTCGAACCGGGCCAGCGTCGAACTGGCCAACAGCCTGCGCGAGAGCAAGGCGTTCGGCGAAGCCGCCAAGCTCTACGAGACGGTGGCCGAGGAGACGAAGGACGTCAACGCGCGCGCTGGCGCCGTGCTCGGCCTCGGCAAGCTCGCGTTCGAGCAGGCCGGCGACGACAAGGAGGCCTACAAGAAGGCGCTGCTGCTGTTCCTGCGCGTGCGCCTCGAGAGCAAGGATGCGTGGCCTGGCCTGCAGGCCGACGCGCTCTACCACGCGGTGCTCGCGGCCGACAAGTGGCGCGGTCCGGAGTTCAACCTGATCATGGCCCGCTGCCGCAACCAGCTGCTGAGCCAGTACGGCAACTCGGAGTGGGCCGAGCGCGCCCGTTCGGGCCGCTGATGACGCACCGCGGTC
>CANGSN010000022.1 GCA_947455805.1 Planctomycetota bacterium | reverse complement strand
GCTCGGCTGCTTCGTCGCCGGCTTCTCGCGCCGCAGCTTCGCCGGCGGCAGCCTGCCAGCACCGCTCGGCGGCGGGTGCGACCTGCTGGTCGCGCCCGAACTGCTGCTGCCGACCGTGGCGCAGGGCACGAACGCGGCGCTGGGGTTGCCGATCCCGGTCGACCCGTCGCTGCGCTCGGCGGGGGTGCACCTGCAGTGGGCGCAGCTCGATGCGGGTTCGCCGGCGTCGGTGCCGCTGACCTTCAGCGACGGGGGCACGGTCGTCGTGTTCTGACCGGCGCAAGCGGGCGGCGCCGCAGGCTGTCCGCCGATGCGGCCGGTGGCATCGGCCGTTCGTGGCCCCCGGTGGCGACCGCATTGCGGGGCGCTGTGGTTGCGAGATACTTGCCCACCTCGTTCCGCCCGATGCCCACCGCCGCCCGATCGCTGCTGCCGCTCGTCGCCCTGCTCGCGGCGATGGCAACGGCGCCAGCGCAGCAAGCGGCTGCGCCGGTCGCATTGCGGCCGATGGACGTGCGCCTGCACCTCGTCGCCGGCACGTTCGATCCGCTGGCGGTGGTGTCGGCCAACAGCGGCGTGCTCGCAGCCCCGCGCGCGACGCGGCTGTGGCTCGTGCAGTTCGCGGTGCCGATCACGCCCGCGGCCCTCGCGTTCCTCGCGGGGTTCGCGCCACGCGGCCTCGAGGTGCTGCACCACGTGCCGGCGCAGGCGATGTTGGTGCGCGGGGACGCCGCGACGATCGCTCTGCTGCGCACCGAGCCGCGCGTGCGCTGGTGCGGGCCGCTGGCGAACGGTTGGAAGTTGGCGCCCGAGCTGCACGCGTTCGTCGCTGCTGCACGCACCGGGAATGGTGCCGATGCGGCTCCCGCGGTGCTGGAACTGAACCTCGCGTTCGCGCACAAGCGCGATGCCGCGGCGGTGGCCGCGCGGGTCGCCGCGATCGGTGGCACGGTCACCGGCGAAGCGCCGGGCAGCACGTTCCTGCGGGCGCGGTTGACGGCGACGCAGCTGCTGGCCGTGCTCGACGGCGACGGCGTGGTGTTCGTCGACGCGGCGCAGCCGATCGGCTTCGACATGGACAACGCGCGCGCCGTCGGCGGCGCCAACCAGATCGAGGTCCTCGGCGGGTTCACCGGCCAGGGCGTGCGCGTCGAGATCACCGAGCCGCTCGAGGAGACGCATCCCGAACTGCAGGGCCGCGTGCTCGTGCGCGGCACCAACAACGTCGACAGCCACGGCCACTGCACCGCCGGCATCGTCGGCGCCGACGGCAGCGCCAATGCGCAAGCGCGCGGCATGCTGCCGGCCGGGACGCTGATCGAAGGCGGCTACACCGCGTTCGGTTCGCTGCTGCACTTCGCGCAGGCGACCGGCAGCACCGACCCGAGCCAGCCGTGGCAGGCGATGGTCGCCACGGCGAGCTGGGGCACCGGCCTGACGTCGCTCTACACGACGGCGACGCAGGCGCTCGACGACGCGCTGTTCACCGCCGACCTGCCGCGCACGCAGAGCATGGGCAACAATGGCAACAACGCGCAGGTGCGGGCCGAGGCGTGGGCGAAGAACGGCATCAGCGTCGGCGGCGTCTGCCACTACGACGACGCGCTGCCCGGCAACGACACGTGGCTGCCGGGACCGACCGCGCCGCAGGTGGCGCCGGCCAGCATCGGGCCGGCCCTCGACGGTCGCATCAAGCCCGAGCTCGTCGCCTTCTACGACGGCGTGTTCACGCTCGATCGCGTCGGCAGCGCCGGCTTCACGGTCGCCGACTACAACCCGTCGTTCCGCGGCACCTCGGCGGCGACGCCGATCGTCGCCGGCCATCTGGGGCTCGCGCTGCAGCTCTACACCGACGGCCTGTTCGGCAATCCGCTGCCGCAGCCGGCCCTGCCGCAGCATCGCTTCGCCAACCGCCCGCACATGGCGACGGCGAAGGCGCTGCTGTGCAACACTGCGAGCCAATACGCCTTCAGCGGCAGTGCGCACGACCTGACGCGCACGCACCAGGGCTTCGGCTTCCCGTCGCTGCAGCGGCTCCACGCCGAACGCGATCGCCTGCTGGTGTGCGACCAGTATGACCGGCTGCAGTTCGCACAGACGCGCAGCTACTACGTGTTCGTGGCGCCGGGCACGCCCGAACTGCGGGTGACGATGGCGTTCCCCGATCCGGCGGCGCTGCCGCTGGCGTCGATCGCGCGCATCAACGACCTCGACCTGCGCGTCGTGCGCTGGAGCGACGGGCTGTCGTGGTGGGGCAACCACGGGCTCGACGTCGGCACGGCGTCGACGCCGGGCGGCGCCGCCGACGACCGCAACACGATGGAGTCGGTCTACCTCGACCAGCCGCAGGCCGGGCTCTACCGCATCGACGTCACCGCGGCGCAGGTGGTCGCCGACGGCGATCTCACGACGCCACAGCTCGACGTGCCGTTCGCGCTGGTCGCGCATCCGCTCGGCGGTGGCAGCCGCGTGACCGCGGGCGTGCAGTTGCAGGCGACGTGCGCTGCGGGTGGCCAGCTGGCGTTCGCGGCCAGCGGTGTACCGGCGACCGGTTGGGACGAAGGCTTCACCGCGGTGACGTTCGCCACCGACCGCGGGCTCGGCTTCGGCAACCTGTTCGGCCTCGAGTTCGACGCGCTCGGGGCGGCGCTGACGATGACGACGATGGCGCCGGGCAACGCGTTCCACTTCCCGAACGCCGCCGGCACCTATCCGTTCGCTGCCTACACGTTCCCGCTGCCGGGCCTGGTGGCGCTGTTCGCCGGCCAGCAGCTCGACGCGGTGGTCGTGCTGCTCGACCAGGGGCTGCCGGTCGCGGTCTCGAACGTCGCGCGCGTGTCGTTGCAGTGACGTCGGCGGCGGCGGCGTGTGCCCGCGCTGCCTTGGTTCTGCCGGTGCTGCCTCCTACGTTGGCGGCCCTGTGACCGCTGCCCCGCCGCTCCGCTTCGGCTTCTCGCCGTGCCCGAACGACACGTTCGCCTTCTGGGGGGCAGTGCACGGAGCGATCCCGGCGCCGGTGCGGCTCGAGTCGGTGCTCGCCGACATCGAAACGCTGAACGAACGCGCGGTCGCCGGCGTCGATCCGCTGCCGGTGACGAAGCTGAGCCTGCCGGCGCTGGCGCGCGTGCTCGACCGCTACGCCGTGCTGCCGAGCGGCAGTGCGCTGGGCTTCGGCTGCGGGCCGCTGGTGGTCTGCCGCGACGGCGCGTCGCTGCGGTCGATCGACGATCTCGCCGGGGCGCGCGTCGCGATCCCCGGCCGCCACACGACCGCGTTCCTGCTGCTGTCGACGCTGGCGCCAGCACCGCGCGAAGTCGTGCCGATGCGCTTCGAGCAGGTGATGCCGGCGGTGGCGCGCGGCCTCGTCGACGCCGGACTCGTCATCCACGAGAGCCGCTTCACCTACCGCGAGCACGGCCTGCGCGAACTGGCCGATCTCGGCGTCTTGTGGGAACGCGCGACCGGCGGCCCGCTGCCGCTCGGCGTCATCGCCGCGCGCCGCGACCTGCCGGCGGCGACGTTCGCGGCGATCGGGGCGCTGCTGCGAGCGTCGGTCGAACTGGCTTGGGAGGAGCCGTGGCGCGCCCATCCGTTCGTGCGCGCGCACAGCCAGGAACTCAGCGACGAGGTCTGCGCGCGGCACATCGGCCTCTACGTCAACGACTTCACCGCCGACCTCGGCTCGAAGGGCCGGGCTGCGATCGAGCACCTGCTGCAGCGCGGGCGCGCCGCCGGACTGCTGCCGGCCGGGCCGTCGCCGTTCCGGGAGGACGCGTGATCTTCCCGCTGCTCTGCGCACTCGTGTTCACGCTGGCGACGCTGCTCGCCTGCGGGCTGCTGTCGCTCGGGCTGCTGCTGACCCGCGTCGACCAGCGGCGCTACTGGCGGCGCGTTCTGTGGCTGCACCTCGGGCTCCTGCCGCTGCACCTGTTCGTGACGTTCCCGCTGGTGATGGGCGGGCTCGGTTCGCGCGCGATGGTCGGCACGCGCGGCGACGAGAGGCCGTACTCGGGCCCGCGCCTGCTACTCGACGGCAAGCTGCAGGTGCAGAGCTGGGCGTCGCTGCGCGCCGAGACGGATGCGCCGCCGCCTGCCGACCTGGTTGCGGCGGCGAAGGCGCGGCAGCGTGCGATCCCAAGCCGCGACGGCGTGTCGTTGCGCGCGTTCCGCATCGAGGCGACGCAGGAACCGCCGCGCGCGGTCGCCATCCTGGTGCACGGGCTGTTCCGTTCGGCGATGGAGCCGGAGCCGGTCGCGGCGATGCTGCGCGAGCAAGGCTGCGAGTGCTGGCTGGTCGAACTGCGCAACTTCGGCGGCAGTTCGCGGGCACCGTTCACGCTCGGTGCGCGCGAGAGCGACGACGTGGTCGCCGCCGTCGAATACGTGCGCGCGCAGCCGGGCCGGGCCAACGCGCCGATCGTGCTGTTCGGCGTCAGCTTCGGCACCGTCGCCATCTCCCTGGCGCTGCCGCGGCTCGACGGCATCGCCGGCGTGGCCCTCGACGCCCCGATCGACGACATGCTGCCGGCGGCCCACCGGCTGTTCGGCGTCATCGCGCAACGCAGCTCCACGTTCGCCATCGGCGAGCCTTGGCAGTCGCTGGTGCTGCGTTCGCTCGAATGGTGGTCCGACATCGACCTGGCGGCGCTGTGCCCGAGCGACGTGCTGGCGACGCTGCCGCACGACCTGCCGGTGCTGGTGGTGGGGGCCGGGATCGACGAACGCGCGCCGCCGGCGACCGTCGAACGGCTGTTCGCGCGGCTGCCGATGCCCGCCGAACGGAAGCGCCTGTGGATGGTGGCGGAGAGCGAGCACGGCCGCGTGTTCCTCGACCAGCCGGCCGCCTACGCCGAGCACCTGCGCTGGCTGCTCGAGCACCTGCGTCGCTGACGGGCCGGCGCCGGGCCGTCCGCCGACCCGCCGTTCGCCGACCTCGATTCCGGCGCGCGCCCGGCTACGGTTCCGCGTCCACACGATGCCGCGCCGCGATCGCGCCGCCGACCTGGAACGGCTGCACTTCGACATCCAGCCGCAGCCGGACGATTTCACGTGCGGGCCGACGTGCCTGCACGCGATCTATCGCTATTGGGGCGACGAAGTGCCGCTGCCGCAGCTGGTCGACGAGATCGTGCGCACGCCGTCGGGCGGCACCGCCGACGTGTTCCTCGCCAACCACGCGCTGCGCCGCGGCTATCGCGCGACGATCTTCACCTACAACCTGCGCATCTTCGACCCGACCTGGTTCGCCAAGGACGGGCCGGACCTGCGCGAACGGCTGCAGCTGCAGCGCGACTTCAAGGCGGCGCAGCGGCCGGTGTTCGGCCTGCTGATCGACGCCTACCTCGAGTTCCTCGAGCTCGGCGGCGTGCTGCGCTACGTCGACCTGTCGCCGACCGTGCTGCGGCGCTGGCTGCGGCGCGGCGTGCCGATCCTGACCGGCCTGAGCTCGACCTACCTCTACCGGCGCGCCCGCGAGTATGGGCCGAACGACGACGACGACGACGTGCGCGGCGAACCGCAGGGGCACTTCGTCGTGCTGTGCGGCTACCGCCGAACGCGCCGCAGCGTCGTCGTCGCCGACCCGTTCCTCGAACATCCCATGGCCCCGGCCACCCACTACGAGGTGAGCCTGGACCGCGTCGTCGGCGCCATCCTGCTCGGCGTGCTGACGCACGATGCGAACCTGCTGTTGATCGAACCCAAGAAGTCCGCGGCGCCCGCCGCCGACGGACCCTGACCCATGCGCAATCTCGTCGTCGTCAACGACCCGAAGGAATGGTCGTTCTCGCAAGAAGGCCTCGAAGTGGTCGCGGCCCGCAAGTACCTGACGCACCCGTCCTACACGACGCTCGAGAAGGTGCGCGTCATCAACCTGTGCCGGTCGCTCGGCTACCAGAAGATCGGCTACTACGTGTCGCTGCTCGCCGACGCACGCGGCCACAAGCCGATGCCGAGCATCGAGGCGATCCAGAACATGAAGGACCGCGCGATCGCCGCGATCGCCGGCTCCGACCTGCAGGAGATCGTCGAGGAGTCGCTGTCGAAGGTGCAGAGCGACGAGTTCGTGCTCAGCGTCTACTTCGGCCGCAACATGGCGCAGCGGCACGAGCGGCTGGCGAACGCCCTGTTCCGCATGTTCCCGAGCCCGTACCTGCAGGCTAGCTTCGCGCGCAGCGACAAGTCCGGCCGCTGGCGGCTCGAGAGCCTGAAGCCGATGGCGCTCGACGACATCCCGGCCGGGCACGAGCACTTCGCGCAGGAGGCGACGACCGACTTCCTGCACAAGGACTGGCGTCCGCAGAAGCGGGCGCAGCGGCCGTACGACCTGGCGATCCTGGTCGACCCGGAGCTGCCGGAGCCGCCGTCGAACAAGAAGGCGCTGCAGAAGTTCGCCAAGGCCGGTGAAGAGGTCGGCTTCAACGTCGAGTTCATCCGCCAGGAGGACTACAGCCGGCTCGGCGAGTTCGACGCGCTGTTCATCCGCGAGACGACGGGCGTCAACCACCACACGTTCCGCTTCGCCTGCCGCGCCGAGGCGCTCGGCCTCGTCGTCATGGACGACCCGGCGTCGATCTTGCGCTGCAGCAACAAGGTGTTCCTCGCCGAGATGGCCGACCAGCAGGACATCCTGGTGCCGAACACGATGATCGTGCACCGCGGCAACGTCGACGACCTGGTGGCGCGGCTCGGCCTGCCGTGCGTGCTGAAGCAGCCGGACAGTTCGTTCTCCGCCGGCGTCAAGAAGGTGGCGACGACGCAGGAACTCGGCCTCGCGGTCGAGACGATGCTGGAGAAGAGCGACCTGGTGATCGCGCAGGCGTTCGTGCCGACCGAGTTCGACTGGCGCGTCGGTGTGCTCGACGGGCAGCCGCTGTTCGCCTGCCGCTACTACATGGCCGACGGCCACTGGCAGATCCTGAAGCGCGACGGCACCGGCAAGAAGGAGGACGTCGGCCGCGCCGAGACGGTGCCGGTGGAGATGGCGCCGACGCGCGTGGTGAAGACGGCGCTCAAGGCCGCCAACCACGTCGGCAAGGGCCTCTACGGCGTCGACCTGAAGGAGGTCGGCGGCAAGGTCTACATGATCGAGGTCAACGACAACCCGAACATCGACGCCGGCTTCGAGGACGAGGTGCTCGGCGACGAGCTCTACCTGCGCGTCATGCGCACGTTCTTCGCCCGCGTCACCGCGCGCCACCGCGGCTGGGGGTCGGCATGACGCTCGGGCTGTTCCAGGGATTCGGCATCGAGCTCGAGTACATGGTCGTCGATCGCGCCTCGCTGGCCGTGCGGCCGATCGTCGACGAGCTGCTGCGCCACTTCGCCGGCAGCTACTCCGGCGACCACGACGACGGGCCGATCTCGTGGTCGAACGAACTGGCGCTGCACGTCGTCGAGCTGAAGACGAACGGGCCCGCACCGTCGCTGCGTTCGGTCGCCACCGACTTCCAGCGGTCGCTGCTGCGCCTCGACGAAGCGCTCGCCCCGATGGGTGCGCGCCTGTGCCCTGGCGGCATGCACCCGACGATGGACCCGCAGCGCGAGTTCCAGAAGTGGCCGCACGACTACGCCGAGGTCTACGGCGCCTACGACCGCATCTTCGACTGCCGCGGCCACGGCTGGTCCAACCTGCAGAGCTGCCACCTGAACCTGCCGTTCGCCAACGACGACGAGTTCGGGCGTTTGCACCTCGCCGCGCGCGCGCTGCTGCCGCTGCTGCCGGCACTCGCCGCCAGTTCGCCGTACTGCGAAGGGCGCTTCACCGGCTGGCTCGACTGGCGCCTGCAGACCTACCGGCACAACCAGAAGCGCGTGCCGCGCATCGCCGGCAAGGTCGTGCCCGAACCGGTGACGACGCGCGCCGACTACTTCACGCACGTGCTCGAGCCGATCTGGGCCGACATCGCGCCGTTCGATCCGGACCGTCTGCTGCGCGAGGAGTGGCTGAACTCGCGCGGCGTCGTGCCGAAGTTCTTCCGCGACGCGCTCGAGATCCGCGTGCTCGACGTGCAGGAACATCCGGCCGCCGACCTGGCGATCTGTTCGCTGGTCACTGCCGTGCTGCGCGCGATGTGCCGCGAACGCTGGGCGTCGCTGCCGGCCCTCGCCGCGTTGTCGACCGACGAACTCGCCGGCGTGTTGTGGGCGGTGGCGCAGGACGGCGACCAGGCGATCGTCGCGCACGGCGGCCTGCTGCAAGCGCTCGGCCTCGGCACACAGCCGCGCACCGCCGCCGACTGCTGGCGTCGCCTCGCCGACGCGGTGCTGCCCGACGCGGACCTCGATCCGGTGGTGGAGCAACCGCTGCGCACGATCCTGCGCCGCGGCCCGCTGGCGCGGCGACTGCTGACTTCCGTGGGCCTGACGCCGGATCGTGCGGCGCTCGATCGCATGTGCCTGCAGCTCGCGGACTGTCTGCACGCTGGCGTGTCGTTCGGCGAGTGAGAATTTCTTCGCGTGATGCTTGATTCTTTGGCTGTGGGGGGGGCATCCTTTCGGGAGTGACGGAATTGTCCGTCCAAAATGGAAGGAGTCTGAGCGATGAAGATCGTTCTCTTACTTGCTACAGCGTCTCTTTTGCTGGCAAACGGCGGTGTTGGGGCGCCGGATGCTGATGCCGAGGTCTCGAGTCTGCCATCCACGCTTCCGGTGGCTGCCTCGAACTGCACGCCCATCGGGCGAAACAACGGCGGCGAGGTGCAGTGGATCGGGTGCCCGACGGCTGCCTGTGGCGATCCGTCTACCGATCCCTGCCAATCCCAGACCAACGCACTCGGTGATCTGGGGTGGTGTAGGTGCCAGAGCTGGCAGTGGGGATGGTTCGGCGGTCCTTGCGCCTGCATCGTCAATCTGAACGGAGGGTTGGTTGTTGGCTTCACCTGCTTCGCGAGTGGCTGCGAAGGGGAGTGTGGTGAAGAGCCGCTGCCGGGCCCCGAGGGTATCAAGTTCCTCTTCTGTTGGTGCCCCTGATTGATGGTGCAGAGCTCTGGCTAGTGGGGTGCGTCGACCTGATGGGGCATCGAGAATCGCCTCCAATCGGCAAGCTGAACGCGAGATCGGCGTTTGGCAATGCCCCGCGATTCAGGCGCACTACACTAGGTGTCTTGCTGCGAACTAAATGCGAGCCAAGTCTGCGAATCATGATCGCCAAAAGGTACCTTCTTCTGTTCGGAGCGCTACTCGTCTTCGTCGCTTGGCTATGGAGCAGGCCTGCAGCCGGGCCCATGCCGGCACCTGATGGCGACGCCCATGGTTCCTCCTCGGTTCCCAGTTCCAGCAAGAGGCTGGAGGGAATGGTGGCGGCTGATGGCTCGGCACGAGTTGCGGTCGTCTCGCGTTTGCGCTGCATTGACAGAGAAGGTGCATCGGTGCCGAACGTGGCGGTCTGGACTGTTCGTGACTCCGACGCCTTGTCGTCATTGCCTCCACACGATCAGCTCGTGCGCACCGACTCGAATGGGTGCCTCGACGTGCAGTCCGATTGGCTCTACCGGACTACGTTCTTCATGGCGGACGGGTATCGGATCGCCAGAGTGACCTGGGAATCCGTCGAGTCGAGAGATGTGGTGCTCGACCGAGCCGCCATCTTGGATGTGTTCGTGCGCGCTGCCGGCCGCGCGGTCGTGGACGCGACCGTGGTCGTGTCGGCGTTCCCGGTCATGGCGAACGCCGACCTTGGCATCCGGGCCAAGCATGGGGCGGCAACGGTCCTGTCCACCGAGGCTGCAGCGCCCGTTCTGTGGAGGTCCGCCGTCGACGTCGAGGGCAAGGCCGCGTTTCGGAACCTCGAGCCTGGCAGCTACCACGTAGCCGTGTTCTCCGACACGGTCGTGCCGGCGACCGAGGTGGGGCTCGGCGAGATTCCGTTCACAATCCCCTGCGCGCCCTTCGTCGTCGAGATGGTTCCCATGTGGGCCGCCGTGGCATCCTTGCCTCCTGGGGTCGAACGCGCTGGCCATGCTTCCTTGATTGACAACCAGCTGTTGGCGAAGGAGGGTGGTGCCGTGGCCCGCACGCGGCACTTGACCGCGAGGCTCAGGGACAAGTTCAAGACCGACCTCGTCCGAGTCGGCATGCTGCAAGCCCAGGCGGTCGCATCCCCGCCGAGCGTGGAGTTCCGCGTCGTCGACACCCTGGGCAGGCTGTGGAGCGGCGAGGTGCCGATGATGGAGATCGCGACCATTGATGCGCCGAGCTTCTTGGCGCTGGACGAAGGCATCCCGGCCGGGCGAGCCCGAGTGAAGGTGCGGCATCCGGATGGCGGCGTCTTCGCGGGCTCGATCGAGGTCGTCGCGACTGGATCGAACGCCAAGAAGGTCCCGACCATGTCCGTGCGCGACGGCGAAGTGCTCAGTCTGCCGGCCGGCGTCTATTCGTGGCGGCTCAGCCGCATCAACGCGTGGGCGACCGATCCACGGGTCGAACAACGCTTCTGCGAAGTGCTCGCCGGAGTCGAGGTCGAGGCCGTCGTCACTCTGCCGAAGCTCGTTCCCGTGACCATTCGACCTCGCTTCGAGGGCGACGCACTCGATCGTGGCATGAGCGTTCGCGTTGCGGCCAACAAGGCGAGCTCGACCTGGCTGTGGTATCCGGCGGACGGCGACATCCACACCCTGCTACCCGAAGGCAAGGTGGTGTTCCGCGGCAATGCCGCCGGCATGGCCCCGGTCGAGATCGAGCGAATCGTGTCGATGCAGGGCGATCCCGTGGTCGTGGATCTCGTGATGACCGTGCCGCCCAAGCCGGTGCAGAAGCGCTGAGAAGCCGCTGCGGAGCTACTGCTTGCCGAACGCGAACGGCACCGTCAGCTCTTCGAGCCCGAACTGGATCGCCAGGTCGAAGCCGGCACCGTCGGCGTTGCACTGCACGCGCAGCTCTTCGCACGCTGGCTTCACTGACGCACTGTGCATCGGCACGCTGAGCACCGAGGCGCCGCGGCCGCTGTTCGGGTCGATCTTCGCGCGGTAGTCGGCGACGGCGCTGGTCGCGTTCAGGTTCCAGCCGTCGGGCGTCTTCGCCAGCGACAGGTGCCAGAGCCCGGGCTCCAGTTCCTTGCCGCCGAGCAGCAGCGTGCGGTTGGTGTCGAGCGTCGTCGCCCAGTCCTTGCCGAGGCGCCACGTCGTGCCGGCGCGCAGGCCGTGCCACGTCTCGTGCAGTTCCTTGGTCCAGCGCGGCAGGCCGTGGTCGAGCACGGCGAACGGCGTCTGGCTGTCGGCCGCAGGGCCGTCGAGCCGCCAGCTGGCGCGTGCATCGGCCATGACGATCGGCGGCGTCTTCGGCGTGCCCTTGGCGCGGCCGGTGGCGCTCCAGCGGTTGGGGCCGAACTGCAGCACCAGCGCGAAGCGGCCGGCATCGCCGTCGGCGACGAACGCGAGTTGCAGCGGGCTGCCGTTGCCCGGGCCGGCCTGCAGCGGGATCGTCGCCAGCAGCGGCAGGCTCGGGGCGGTGCCCGGCGGCGACAAGGTGGCGCGCGCCTTGTCGCCGTCGAGCAGGCCGAGGCCGAAGCCGTCGTCGGTCTTCACCAGCAGCATCGCGTAGCTGTCGGCGGGCACGCGCACGCTGCCGAACTCGACTTCGGTGAAGCAGGCGAACTCCGGCCAGAATCGCTCGGCCAATGGCCAGCGGGTGCCGGCGGTGGCGTTCTCGAACGAGCGCCGCGTCGCATCGTCGAATGGGCGGGCGGCGAACGAGACGCCGACTTCGCTGGCCACGTTGTTCGACGCGTTCTGGAACCAGATGGCGCGCGCCCGCTGCAGGTCCGCGGGATAGGTGGTCGCCTGCTGGGCGGCCAGCGGCGTGAGCACCAGCAGCGCGGTGACGAGTCGGCGCGACACCAGGGCCAGGGGCATGCGCCGCGATAGCCACCTGCGCGCGGCAGGCAACCGGTCGCGGCAGATGTTCGTCACCGCGCGCCCTCGTCCGGATCGCGCAGCGGCACGATCGCGATCATCGCCGCGAACAGCACGAGCGCGGTGACGAGGCTCGGCACGGCCTTGCCGCTGAGCATCCAGACCGTGATGCCGAACAGGGCGCCGGCCTCGAGCACGCCCATCGGCAGCAGCAGCGCCTGGAGGCGCGGCGAAGCGCGTTCGTCGGCCGGCAGCGCCTCGGCGCGGCGGTTCATGACCAGGCGCAGCACGAGACCGGCGACCAGCATCGCGGGCCCGAGCATCAGCGCCACGTCGGCGAGCTCCGCTGGCAGGTCCGGTTGCAGGCCCTTGCCGTCGTTCTGCTGCAGCACGATGGCAGCGACCAGCGAGTAGGCGCCGACGCCGAACAGCAGTCCGAACGCGATCAGTCGCTGCTGCGCGAACGAGGCATTGCGCGGGCCGCTGGTCATGAGCCCGTCATGAGCGCGAGAACAGGCCGAGCACGTGGCCCGAGCCGATCAGGAACAGCGGCTTCGCCAGCTGCTGCGTGTAGCCGGCTTCCTTGGCGAGCGCGCGCACGCGGTCGTTGCGCAGCACGTTCTTCGGCTTCTTGCCGGCGAGCTTGACGCGCACTTCGCGCAGCAGGTTCTTCAGCGACGTCGCCGAGAACCAGGTCACGATCACGTGCTTCCTGGCGACGCGGAACAGTTCGCGCAGGTGGCGTTCGCGCAGCTCCTGCGACTCGAGGTGGTGCGACAGCCGGAAGCTGACGACGACGTCGACCGAGCGGTCCGGCAGCGGGATCTCGAGCGCGGTGGCGCGCACGTAGTGGCGCTGTGGCACGCCGGCCTTGGGCTCCGGCCCGTGGTCCTTCTGGTTCAGCGACACCATCGTGAACGACCAGTCGCCTTCGATCAGCTGCGTGCAGCGCGTGCGCAGGAAGTCGGACAGGCGACCGTGGCCGCACGGCAGGTCGAGGATCGAGTCGACGTGGCCGATGCGCGTGAAGTACTGGTTCAGAAGCGCGCGTTCGCGCTTGTCCGACCACTTGCGGTGCAGCTTGTTGCGGTAGTCGGCCTTGTAGGCCTCGGCGCCGCGGGTGCTGTTGTAGTTGTGCAGCTTGCTCTGCTGCATCGGGGCGTGCAGGTTCGTCATCGCGCGGGATCTCGTCCGGCTCGGCTCGGCTCGGCGGTGGGGGTCGTCGGTGTGGTTCTGGGGCGGCGAGGATAAGCAGCCGAACCGCCACCGCGAGCGCCCGTTCCGCATTCAGCGGAACGTGAACCAGCGCACGCCGCCGGCGGGCACCTCCACGTCCAGCGTGGTGCAGCCGCGGCGGTCGAGGCGCCGTTCGAACGGCCGGCCGGCGTCGTCCTGGCCTTGGGCCACGTCGACCAGGCCGGCGAAGTAGAGGTCGAGCGGCAGCGTGCGCTGCCGCGGACCGTCGGTCGGGTTGAACACGACCAGCATCGCCTTGTCGTCACCGCGCGGGTCCGTGTGCAGCACCCAGTCGAGGTCACGGCCAGAGGCGCGGCGCGAGCTGCCGTGCACGACGTCGGACTCGAGGATGCGGCGATGGCGCACGAACCACTGCACCCACTTCGCCACCGCCGCGCGCACCGCGTCGGTGTCGTGGAGCCGCGGGCCGCGCCAGCACGCCTGCGCCCCGTAGCCGAGGTTGCTCGCCAGCATGCGTTCGTAGTGGTCGAGGTGCTGGTGCAGCGGCTCGATCGTCGCCGCTGCACCGCCGCCGTGGTACTCGGTCAGCGGCACGAACATCCAGCCCATCGACGGCGTCTTGTCGCGCGTGCCGTCGAACAGGTTCTGCCGCGCGTGCAGCACCTGCAGTTCGCGCGGCAGCGACCAGTTGGTCTCGCGGTAGCCCATGCCGGTCTTGGTGCTGCCCTGCAGGAAGTACCAGTCGGGCACGTTCAGCGAGACGCCGCGCGCGCGGCACCAGCGATAGAACTCGGCGACGATGCCGAACTGCACCCACCGCGAGTCGGCGTGGCCGCGCTGGCGCGGTGGTCGCGCCGCCGCGTCGTGGTCGCCGGGATAGCTGCCGTCGTGCTCGAGCAGGTCGAAGCCGGTGTACTCGAAGAAGCGCCGCAGCTTCGCGAAGTAGCGCTGGCCCCATTCGCTGGCCAAGGCCGGCGCATGGCCGAACGCGCCACCGCCTGGCTTGCCCGTCGCGGCATCGATGCAGTTGTCGCCGTCCGGTTCGATGCGGCGGCTCGCCAGCAGCGAGTAGCCGCCGAGCTGCACGCCCTTCCGGTGTGCGTAGTCGGCCAGTTCACGCCAGCGGTCGAGGTTCGCCTGGCTGTCGTCCTCGATGTCGAAGCCGCTGCCGAACGTCAGGATCGCCATCTCGAAGCCGACGTCGGCGCACTGGTCGATCGCCGTGCGCACCGCGGCCGGCTCGGCGCTGCGCACGTGCAGCATCAGCGGGTTCTCGGTGCTCCACGGCGCCAGCGTCCGGTACATGCGCCGCTGGGCGAGCGACTGGCGGTCCCGGTCGTCGGCGTCGGGCACCAGCACGAACGTGCGGAACGTCGCGAAGGTGCCGCCGGGTGCCAGCAGCTGCGCCGGGCCGATCTCCGGCGCCACCTCGAGCAGGCAGCGCGTGCGCTTCTCGTAGTTGACCTGCGTTTCGTAGGCGGGATCCGGCAACCAGCGCACGCAGTGGGAGCTGCCGTCGGCGCCGGTCATCGCGTGGAACGCCATGTCGGTCTCGACGTACAGGTTCGGCAAGCGCACACCGAGTCGTTCGGCCTCGACGCGCGACTCGGCCTCGACGATCGACAGGCGCAGGCTGGTGAAGCGATCGACTTCGAGCGGTGCGGCGGCG